>CAZDYY010000352.1:0-2410 GCA_964509745.1 uncultured Legionella sp.
GGACGCCCTGATTATTCTGCACAACGCTGATTTACTGTCTGGTGAGCTTGCTCAGAAAAATCGTGATACTGTATCACAAAGCGCATCAACAATAGATGTTGCAAATATCCTGGTCGTTCTGCACAAAGCCGACATGTTGTCCTTGTTGTCTGAGAAGGATGTTCATGCCGTGACAAAAAGCAAGTCACCCTGGGACATTGCAGATGTACTGACAATGCTGCAAAAAATTGGTTTGCTATCTGGTCAACACGCATTGGCAAATTTTAAAGTCATTGCTCAAAGCAAACATCTGTCAATTATTGCCAGATCACTTGAAATCCTGCACAGCACCGGATTGCTGGAAGGTACCAACGCTCAAGCCAATTTTGACAACCTGACAAAACACAAGTCACTCAAGGAGGTTGCCAGTGCACTTGAAACCATGCTCAACGCCGGCATGCTGTCCGGTGAAGATACTCAAGCCAATTTTGACGCCATTATAAACAGCACCGATCCAAAGCAAATTGTCAAAGCCCTTGTCATCCTGCACCACGCCGGCTTGCTGTCCGGTGCCAATGCGAAAGCCAATCGTGACGCTGTAATAAATGGAAAATTAAGTATTGACACACTTGAAATCATGAACAAAGCGGGCCTGTTGTCTGGCAATAAAGCTCAGGCCAATATTGATATCATGCTAAACGATAAAAATCGATATGATAAAATACTTGCCATCGTGACCCTGGAATCTGCCGGTCTTCTAAATGCAAAAGATGCCCAGGCCCATTTTGACGCCTGCACAACAAACGATCTACCGATAACAATAGCAAAGATCCTTAAAATACTGAAAAAGGCAAAATTACTGTCTGGCGAATCCGCGCAGCTTAATATTGAAGCTGTTACAAAACACCGGAATCCAGAATACTTGTATAACTCTCGCCTGCAAACGCTGGACTTGCATACAGAGGATATACAGGCCAGATTTGACTGGCTCATGTCCATTGATGTAAAAAAATCAACCCTTCAAGGCAATTCATCATTCATCATTAATTCATTCACAAAGCCAATTAATTGCTTGATGTGGTCCCTATCCAGCTTTGTTGCGTATATGCTTGTTAAGCCAGACGTGGGTATAAATAATCGTTCTTTTAAAGAGAAATTTTTCTCTATGAAAAACGATATCATTTCGCAAGAACCAGATATGCCAAACAAAAAAAATGAACCACATTAACTCGACTTTATGAAAAAACCCCACCGCCGAATCCCCGCGGCTTGACCACGGAGCTCATTCAGGTCTGGAGTCAGGGATGCGGAGCCATGAGTCATAGCCCCAGCCAGCGTATAAATCGATCGGTTGGCTTCAGAGTAACCGTGTTATTGGTGTCAAACGTCACCTTGTAACCCTGTGCCGGCAGAATATTATTCACCTCTGGCGTGACGGTTTTAATTTTCCCATAAGTTAACAACTGCATTTGTGTTTCGAAATATCCGCGGATTTCCTTAATCACCGGTCTGGCAAGATATACATCCCCCAGTTTGTTTTCCTCGCGTATTTTCTGGAATTCCTCAGGGCTCAGGGCAATGTATTCAACGTGGTCGATTTGACGTCTTAACATCCTGTCTACCGGTGGTTTGTGATTAAATTCCTGTGCATAGTTATCAGCTGTTATTACCGCTACAGCGGTGTTTTCCTCGCTTTTGCTGTGTTGATGGATTTCAGTCAACAGAATATCCGCACGTTTGATGTTGTCGTCAATGGCAGGTGCGTTCACCATGGCCTGTTCCTTTGCATCGGGTATGGGTGAAATCCTGTCGCATCTGAGGAACTTTGATTTTGCAAACCAGTCATCACTGGGGTAATACACGATGAGCAGGGAGTGATCCTTGATGGTATTGATGATGGGTGCAGTCAGATCGAGAGGAACGGCAGGACATCCCCAGCTGCGGCCCGCTCTGCCATATTTTTTGATGAAGTTTTCCTCAACGTACCAGCCACCATGCATGACAATGTAGCGATTGGCGGCGTTACTGTTAAACCCCTGGTCCAGTCCATTCAGCCGGAGCGACAATCCATCCCGTCCATAGTAGGTTTGTTCAGTTCTGTACACGCCAATGCTGCTTTCCTTGCTGTCGTATTTATTGGAGAAAAGACTGGTAAACAGTGCGCCGGATTTAATGCCATGTGAAACATAGGTATGAAATAATAATTTCTTGTCCAGCAAGTCAAATATCCACATCCGTTTTTGATTGGCAGGCAAAGAATAATCAATCAGGGTTAAAATGTTATTGTGATCAACATTGTACACATTTGCGCACTTCAAGACGGTTAATGCTTTGTTAATCACGGCCGTTGCCAGCATGGGCGCTTCCCTGTGTAACATCTCGCTGAGAGCCTGTGAAGGATTGATGCGGGGTTTGGGACAATATTCAGGTG
>CAZDYY010000353.1:0-2410 GCA_964509745.1 uncultured Legionella sp.
CTCGATGCGTATAGTGAGCCATACCATGTGCACCAATGATGCGCGTTTTTTTATCGGGCAGGATAACGCGGTAATCAACGTTATATATAATATGTTCATTGATGGCCTTGTGTAGCGCATCCATAACGGTCTGTCTGTCGTCTGGATGGATTCTCTGCATATAATAATCCAGTTTGTCAGTCGAATCTTCCGGGGTCATGCCAAATAAACGCTGGCACCGTTCTTCGGTAGAAATTTTGTCTGTGAGCAGGTCCCAGTACCATGTTCCTGCTTGTCCTGAATCCAGCGCCATGGTGAGATATTGTTTGCTGCGCAATGTTGCCGAGTAAGCTTTGTTCATGTGATGCCCAATCCAGGCAACCAGTGGAATGAAGCAGGCGATAGAGAACAACACTTCAATGGATGTGTAGAACTCGCGGTCGTAAAGACCCCATGTTTTACCAGACAAGTGAAGAAATCCCCTGACAAGCGGGATAATGAAAATCAGCGGGATAATTCTTCTGACTAAAATACCACCTGGGCCCTTACTGTAAAACATAGCTATTATTTCATTTTCTGGTTTGCTGAGCAGCAGAGCCAGTGAAATGACCAGAAAGGATAATGTATTATGTAATGACAGGATGACATGAGAAATTCCCGGGCCGTAGGGATGTGGAAAATGATAGATGTAGCTGATAAGTGACAATAGAGGAATGAGAAAAGAAAAAATCAATAATATTTGCGCAACATTTTGTTTTGGAAAATACAGCAGGAACAACAGGGCTGCGCTGATGATAATGAAATTGAGCATCGTGAATATCAGAGTGGTTGAAGACGTGTTTTTTTCAATGATAAAGGGCAGGAATTGATCTATATTGGTATGGAAAATGTTGTCAGCCAGCGAAAGTCCACACAATATCAAGACAATCACTCCGCAGGCCGTGGCGAAGAAACGACACATTTTTCCTTTCTTTAGAGAAGCAATGGCTCCTGCACCCAGCAAGATAAAACATGCAGCTGCGAAGGGCTCGAGTGTGGCCCAATGCTGGTAGAAATTACCGGACATGGACAGATGATAGAACCACATGCTTAAAATAACCAAACCAACAACTATCGTGGCAGTTGCCAGTATTTGAGACATCACCCTGACTTTTGTGTATTTCTCTGTTTTAAAAGTCACCGCATTCTCCGAATTTGCTGATCAGACGGTCGTTGTCAAGCGTATGATTTAAGTATAGTCGCTATTTCAGGATATGCTGATAATTTCTTTGTCGATGGCTGGTGACGTTTGTGCGGGAAGCATTTTGGTTATTTTTTCACTGTCAAAAAAGCTGTTCTGAAGCAGTGGAGTTGGACTACTTCTGTCCGTCGATGCCTTTCTTTTGGCAACCGCCATGCGAATGTTCTCAAGAAGTGTTTCGTTTTCTTCCTGGGCAATATTAAAAACCGTTTGACCGTCCTGGTTGACCAGATCAACGTTTGCATGATGTTCGATTAATAATAGGGCAATGTCTGAATGACCTTTTTGCACAGCAGTCATCAGTGGTGTTGTACCATCAGACAGCCCCAAATCAACGTTGATGTCTGGACGATTCAGGAGAAAATTGACAATTTGTACATTGCCCATACCTGCAGCAATATGAAGACTGGTACCGTTCCATGTATTGCGATGGTTAACATCCACACCTTTTTGTAACAATATTTTAATATATGTTTCATTCTGTCTGTAGGTTGCCATCATCAGCGGGGAGTACTTCAGTGTGTTGATTGTCAGCAGGGCACCGGACTTGATTAAATAGCATACAATTCCCAGATGATTGTTTGACCGGTCATTCCGTATTGCGACGTATAAAGGAGAAGGGCGATCATGCAGTTCATCAGCAAGATTTGCTCCCGCCTGAACCAGTGCTTTTATTGCTTCCAGCCGGCCATATTGTGCAGCAATTGAGATGGGTCTCAGACCCGCTGTGTCGGGCTCATCTATTTCAAGACCAAGCTGCTTGACGAGAGTGATAAAATCAGCACAGTTTGCTCCTGCCGCTACATGCACAGCAGTAGAACCGTTTTTCAGCCTGAATTCAGCCATCAACTGGATCATGATAAACTTGCCGAGCTCGTCATTGCGCAATAAATTGCAAAAGTCATTCGCTGTATCGGGATCTTCCAGAATTTCCATTAGTATACAATCCAGCGACAGGATGGACGCTACTCTTGGGCCTTTCCTGGCTAGAAAATGGCGGCCATTTGCTGTATAGCGAGCGACAGTGATCAAGTTGTTATAAGAAATATCGTATAGCAAGTCTTCAATTGCGTTCGTTCGACAAAATTCTTTATGTAACAGCTCAATGATTTCCGGATAATTGCGCGTCTGGGCCACCTCATCGATCGAGTAACAATGGGGACGGGTTTTGCTGTCGGCTTCTGCGTCTTC
>CAZDYY010000354.1:0-2401 GCA_964509745.1 uncultured Legionella sp.
GGGCATTGTGATGCTGTTCGCGCTAGCCGTTTTCTGTCAGATGTAGCCGAGGTGATCATTGCCGAGGTCATGGTCTGCGCCTGTCAGCGGATTAGTGTGCGGTATCCTGCCATCATGCGGCTGAAATCCCGCTTTGCCATCATTGCTTACGGGAAACTGGGCAGCCATGAGATGAATTATGATTCGGATCTTGATCTGGTGTTTTTACACCGGGCGAGTCCTGATGAGGAATACCTGATTACACGATTAACCCAGAAAATATTGCACATGTTAACCATACGCTCGCAGGCAGGTGTTTTGTATCAGGTGGATACCCGGCTAAGACCATCCGGTGAGGCAGGCCTTCTGGTTAGTCATATTGATGCGTTTGTTGATTACCAGCGCACCCAGGCCTGGACCTGGGAGCATCAGGCGTTGTCACGTGCGCGTGTATTGTTTGCCAACACCCATATCCGATCATACTTCAGGCAACTGCGCCATGATGTGCTGTTGATGTCGCGTGAAAAGCAAGCCTTGCGGGCCGAGGTACAGGGTATGCGTGGAAAAATCAGCCAGCATGCAGGCGATGATTCCATCAAGCATGTTGCCGGTGGTTTGCTGGATCTGGAATTTTTTGTGCAATTCCTGGTTCTTGCACACCCGCAACAAGACTTTATGCGTGCATCACACACGTTGACCTTGTTGCAGCATTTATATGCCGGCCATGTCCTGAATCAAATCCAGTATACAACGTTAAAACGCGCGTACCGGCACTACCACCGGCTGTTACACCGGCGGATATTGCAGGCAGAAGTAGTGGAGGAAAATGAGTATAAGGATGACGTGCTGGATATTATCAGCAGGTTTTAATTATACAAATTCTCCATACAAGTCATAATCATCACTGTCGGTGATCGTCACATCAACCCGCATGCCCACCTGAGCACCTTCGGTCAATGGCAAGTAAACCTGACCATTAATTTCCGGTGCATCACTCATGCTGCGGGCGATGATTTGTTCATCGGTAATGGCGTCAATCAGAACGGATTGTTGTGTGCCGATTTTGGCTTCCAGTTTGTTACGGCTAATTTTCGCCTGCAGTTGCATGAAGCGATGATAGCGATCTTCCTTGACGTCATCCGGTACCGGGTCAGGCAATTCGTTGGCTTTGGCGCCATTGACCGGTGAGTACTGGAAACAGCCGACGCGATCCAGTTGGGCTGCATCCAGAAACGACAGCAATTCCTCAAACTCGGCTTCGGTTTCACCAGGAAAGCCGACAATGAAGGTTGAGCGCAGGGTGATATCGGGACAAATATCACGCCAGTGCGCTATACGGGCCAGGGTGTTTTCACTGCTGGCAGGCCGCTTCATTGATTTTAAAACGCGCGTACTGGCATGCTGCAGGGGGATATCCAGGTAGGGCAGAATGAGTTTGTCGCGCATTAAGGGGATGATGTCGTCTACATGCGGGTAGGGGTAGACATAGTGCAAGCGCACCCAGATCCCGAGCTCTCCCAGCTGTTCGCACAAATCATAAAAACGGGTATTAATTGTTTTGCCATTCCATTCCACGGGTTGATAACGGGTATCAATACCATAGGCGCTGGTGTCCTGGGAAATCACCAGAAGCTCCTGAACTCCTGCGTCTTTAAGGCGTTTTGCTTCAGTCAGTACCTGGGTTAAAGGATAACTTTGAAGCTTGTCGCGCATGGTGGGGATGATGCAAAATGTGCATTTTTGATTACAGCCCTCGGAAATTTTCAGATAGGCATAATGACGTGGTGTCAGTTTGATACCTTGTGGCGGGATGAGCTGGGTAAATGGATCAACCGGTGGTGGTAAATGCCGATGAACCGCGCGTACCACTTCTTCATAGGCGTGTGCACCGCTGATATGCAAAACATCCGGGCAGGCTTCGCGAATGATGTCAGCTTTGGCACCGAGGCATCCTGTCACAATCACGCGTCCATTTTCAGCCATGGCTTCACGAATGGTATCCAGTGATTCCTTGACAGCTGAATCAATAAATCCGCAAGTATTGATGACAACAACACCGGCATCCTGGTAGCTGGACACCAGATCATAACCTTGAGCACGCAATTGTGTGATGATTCGTTCAGAATCGACCAGAGCTTTCGGACAGCCCAAACTTACAAAACCCACTTTGTGATTCATAGCACTCGATTTGTAAAAAAAGTGCGCGAATTATACCGGTTTATCGGGGTGGGCGCAATGGACAGTTAATAATGATAACGGCATTGAGCAATATAAATGGATGCATCAGTGGGTTTATAAACAATACGATGTTCGCGGTTAATGCGTCGTGACCAGTAACCAGACCAGTGATGTTTTAATGGTTCAGGATCACCTAATCCTTCAAATGGATGTCGGACAATATCCTTTAACAGTATATTAATTC
>CAZDYY010000355.1:0-2389 GCA_964509745.1 uncultured Legionella sp.
CCTGACGCTGGATTGCCATGGCCGCATAATAAGCCTGACATCCGGCAAATCCCCGTACCAGCCGGTTTTCAGCAGACACTCTGAATCCAAACCTGCGCAATAACTCCAGTTGTTGCATATGACTGTCTGGCAAATCAATCCCTTCATGCGCACCGATTCCATAACAATAGATATCCAGTGGTCGTTTGGCGGTAATTGCGGGGTTCAATTGTCGCAGGCTGCCTGCTGCTGCGTTGCGTGGATTGGCAAAGGTTTTTTCATCATGCAACCGCGCTTGCGCATTAAACGCCTCAAAACCTGCTTTGGGCATATACACTTCCCCGCGTACTTCAATCATGGCCGGGGGATTGTCTGTCACAAGTTTCAGAGGCACCGCAGCAATGGTTTTGATATTGGCGGTAATATCCTCCCCTACTGCCCCGTCGCCGCGTGTTGCAGCGTGCACCAACATGCCATGTTCATAAGTCAGGTTAACCGCCAGACCATCCAGCTTGGGTTCACAGGTAAACCATAAATCCCGCTCATCACAGTCCAGCCTGTCTGTTACGCGCTTGATAAAGGCTTGCAACTCATCATCGGAAAATACGTTGGATAATGACAGCATGGGCAACCGGTGTTCAACGGGTTGCAAGGCACTGGCCGGGGTTATCCCGACCCGCTGTGTGGGGGAATCGCTGGTAACGTATTGCGGGTATTGCTCCTCCAAATCCTGCAGCTGTCTGAAGCAGCGATCATATTCAGCATCGGGAACCAGCGGTTCATCGAGGACGTAATAATGTTTATCGTAAAGCCGGATGCGATCGCGGAGGGTATCAATCTGGTTTATAACAGTGTTTTCAATCATGAGGTATTTGTCTGGTAAAAAGTATAAGCATCATTTTAGGCATTAGTTACGTTTGGGGATAGTCTCCACCAAAAGAAAATCTGTTCTTTCCTGCAATTCCCATGCGGGTAAATTCAACAAGGTTACGGGTGGCCGTGCAAACCCACGTCTGTTGATTATATACGTATTGATTCTTGTGTTTGCAAAACACATCCGGAGTAAATGCGGCAACATTTTTTGCCTGATCCTGCCCTCTTGCCGAGAAAAAAATAAATGCCTCAACTGATGCCTCGCGCATATTTGCTCCCAATGGCTGGCTATACTCATACGTATCTTTTGCCGAGATTTTTTCAGCATGCCGGGCAAACGGAGCGACTGTTAAATCAACCCCTTGCTGTGTACTGATCGAGGCATTAAATGCAGTAAGTAACGTTTCAACATAACCAAGCCTTGCTTCAGTACTGTTTTGAAATAACCGCTGATACCAGGCAACTTCTGCGAATGCCGTTTCAAGTTCCAGTGAACCATACCAGAGTGACGGCTCAAAAACCTGACCAAAACGGGAACCATACTTTAATGGTGGGTATCGAAACGGCGTAAAAACAAGGTAATTTTTGACTTTTTCAACTATCGGTTTTGACTCTTCAATCAAATCTTCAAGCAGATCATGTTCTTCAAGGGTATCAACCAGGTCCCTTGCACTTGACACATGCTGCGCTTCAACCACTCGCCAGGGCTCCACATCAATCGCCCGGATATGTTTATATCCCTTGCACAACTCCCACAAACTCATATTTTTCCGCGCATCGCATCAAGATAATTGACCACTTCAACCAAACCAGTCACTGTTTTCAGCTTTTCAATCGGGTTTTGATCAAAATTACGATTGGCACTGGTTAACCATGCTTTTGCTTTTTCATGATTATTTCCAACCAGCGCATTAAGACTACGATAAACCCGAAGCAGAAGCAGTGCCATTTCGCCCTCTTTGGTGTAGGGGGAGATCAATTTTTTTCCCTGGTGCAAGCGTGAAGTACTGGCTTCGCTCATACCAATAATTGCGCTCAGGTCTTTTCCTGTAAGCCCATAAAAATTAGCCATATTCAGCACGGCTTTGGTTAAAACGCGTTCCTTTTCATGTGCCATGCTATTTAATGCAATCGCTTTCATTTGACCTCCTCATATTTCATATGAAATTATAGGTTATATTAATTTACTTTGCAAAAACAGGGTGCGAAATGAAATGATAAACTGATTACGGTATACTGTATCTCTTTCACAAAAAAGCAGGCTCAGCATGCCCGATTTACAAACCATCCTCATGATTGCCGGCGGTATAGCCAGTCTGCAAATCGTTCTTGTATCATGGATAATTCGACGCCAGCACCATCTCCGGCTGCAGGCAGACTCACATCATGAAAAACTGCAACAGGCGCTCACCAGCCAGCTGCACCACGTCCACCTTGAATTACAACAACTGTACCAGTCCGGACAACACAACATTTGCGAAAAAATCAACCAGGGACATCTAGCCAGCCAGCAACTGGTAGCAGAAACCATTCAGCG
>CAZDYY010000356.1:0-2380 GCA_964509745.1 uncultured Legionella sp.
GTCAGTCGCCAGGTCAGTGCGCTGCTGGATGTTGATGACCCGATTCCAGGACACTACAGTCTTGAGGTGTCGTCACCCGGGATTCCGCGGCCGCTGTTTCGAAGCAGTCAGTATCAGAGATACGCTGGTCTGGACGTGCAAATCAAGTTATTCAAACCGGTTAATGGCAAGCGAAAATTTGCTGGTATTATTGTTTCAGCTGACGATAACTCGTTAGTACTGATGATTGACAATCAGCAACAGGATTTTCTGTTTACCAATATTGTGAAAGCAAATTTGACGGTCTAGTGAGGCGAACAATGAGCAAAGAATTGTTATTAGTTGCTGAGGCATTATCCAACGAAAAAGGCGTGACGCGCGCGGTTGTTCTTGAGGCCATTCAATCGGCTCTGGAATCTGCTACCCGCAAACTTTCGGGCGCTGAGCTGGGTGTTCGTGTCAAACTTGACCCGCGTTCTGGCGAATATGAAACATTCCGTTACTGGGATGTGCTGCCTGATGACGAGATTGAGTTTCCTGAACGTCAACTGACGCTTGCCCAGGCTCAGGAACGGGTTCCTGGTATCGAGACTGGTGGTCGTATTGAAGAACCGATGGCATCTATTGAATTTGGCCGGATTGCCGCTCAAACCGCGCGCCAGGTGATTATTCAGAAAATTCGGGAAGCGGAACGGCAACTGGTGGTTGAACAATTTAAAAGCCGTATTGGCCAGCTGGTTTATGGCACGGTTAAAAAGGTTACTCGCGACAACGTGATTATTGATTTGGGTGGCAAGGCAGAGGCCTTCATGCCGCGCTCTGAAATGTTGCCGCAGGAAATGTTCCGTCCCAACGATCGTGTTCGTGCCTACCTGTTTGATATTGCTGACCAGTCGCGTGGCCCACAATTGCTGGTGAGCCGTGTTTGCAAGGAAATGCTGATTGAATTATTCCGGATTGAAGTGCCCGAGATTGGTGAAAACATCATTGAAATCAAAGCGGCAGCACGAGAACCCGGCAATCGCTCAAAAATTGCCGTAAAAACCAATGATGGCCGTATCGATCCGGTTGGAGCGTGCGTTGGTATGCGCGGAGCGCGTGTACAGGCAGTCTCGAGTGAACTGGGTGGCGAACGGGTTGATATTGTCCTGTGGGATGATAATCCTGCACAACTCGTGATTAATGCGATGGCTCCGGCGGATATCACATCGATTGTGGTTGACGAGGATTCTCATACCATGGATTTGGCGGTTCACAAGGACCAGTTATCGCAAGCAATCGGGCGTAATGGCCAGAATGTGCGTCTGGCAAGCCAGTTGACAGGCTGGACATTGAACGTCATGACCGTGGAAGATTTTGAAGGCAAGAGCCAGGAAGAGTCGACCAAAACGGTTGCGCTATTTACAAATGCATTGCAAATTGATGAAGAAATAGCAGTGTTGCTGGTTGCGAACGGTTTTTCTTCTCTTGAGGAAATCGCTTACGTACCCCGGGATGAATTGCTGGCCATCAGCGAATTTGATGAAGATATTGTTGAAGAACTGCGAAATCGTGCCAATGATACCCTGCTAACTCAGGCGCTCTCATCCGGCGTTGATTCAAGTGATGACTCAGCCAGCCTTTCCTCCATGGATGGCATGACTGACGCGCTGGTCAAGCAAATGGCTGCTATTGGCATCACAACGATGGATGATTTGGCAGAGCAATCGGTTGATGAGCTTCTTGAACTGCCAGGTATGACAGAAGAAAAGGCTGCTGCTCTCATCATGAAGGCACGAGAGCCATGGTTCAGATAATTATGTGATAGCTGCTCCTGTCGTCCCGGGGAGTTTGCGTCGAGGGATTTCCGGATGTGACATTTGATGTTGTGACTGGATATCCCTCGCTGTGTTCGGGGCGATGAGTGAATAGTGATACTACAAGAGGATAAAAAAATATGGCGGATGTGACGGTTAAACAGCTGGCCCAAGTGGTGGGTATCCCTGTTGAGCGCCTGTTGACACAGTTGCAGGAAGCTGGATTGTCCATTACTGACGAGCAACAACTTGTCAGGGAAGAACAAAAACGCGTATTGTTAAACCATTTGAAAAGTGCTTCGAGCAGAACAGCAGATGTTGCACCTGATCGTATTACCTTGCGACGGAAAAGTGTTTCCCAGGTAACGGTCGGGCATGATGCGCACAGTGGTAAAACAGTGAATATTGAAGTACGCAAAAAACGGGTATATGTAAAACGCAGTGCGCTGGAGCAGCCGGAAGAACCGCAAATCGAAGAGCCAGTCTCTGAAATAGATGAGGTTGCAGCATCTGTTGCACAAGTTGACGAGGTCGTTTCTCCCGTTGCTTCTGAAATTCAGGAGCCTGAAATTTCTGAAGCAGAAGCGGCGGATCAGGAGCCAGTG
>CAZDYY010000357.1:0-2374 GCA_964509745.1 uncultured Legionella sp.
ACAAGCATCAAAAGGACACCATCATGCAAGGGACTGACTTTCTGCTGAATGCTTTAATCAAGGAAACACTGGATCATGTATTTCTGGTACCCGGCGGGTTAATTGATCTTTTTTGTACCTGCAAGGCTGACGGAATTACCCGATGTGGACTGGACGGGCTTTGCTACATCGCTGGGATGCACAGGAATCACTGTCACCCGCCCGGATGATCTGGCCAGGGCGTTTTCCCGTGCCATGAAAAACAAACAACCGACGGTGATTGATGTCAAGTCGGATAAACGTTATGCAACACCTGTGCAGGATTGGGCATCTGCCAGTGCTGCGTGGTCTTACCATGAATAAATTGACAGGAGAAATCCGTGGCGCAACTACCCTTTCATCCCGAACAACTCTCTGCAGAAGACAAACAGATTTATGACCACCTGGTCGAGAAGCGAAAACAGCGGGGAGCACCGTTTGCAGGTCCTTATTCCGCATTAATGAACCATCCGCAGTTATGCGAAAAAATTGAGGCTCTCGGCGGATATTTGAAATTCAATGGACAACTGCCACGGGATGTTTACCAGTTCGTCGTCCTGGCGGTGGCCAGCTATACCCGCTCTGCCTTTGAATGGATTGATCATGTTGATCACGCCCTCACAGCCGGTGTACCGCAACCGGTGATTGATACCCTGAAGACAACAGGCCTTGCCAGCCCTGACTTTCCTCCACCCTATCAACTGGCCGCCCGGGTTATAACAGCATGCCTGGCCTGGAAAAACATTCCGGACAATATCCAGCAACAGGCCATTGAGCAATTCGGTGTGCATGGATTTGTAGAAGTGGTTGTCCTGTCGGGATTTTACCAAATGTTTTCTACGATAAATCAGGGATTTGATGTCCAACCCCCAAGAGAAGCCATTTTGCCGTGGTAACTCTTTTCAGGCCAGCCTGACTCTGGGGGTTTCGATAAAATCCTGAGCCTGCAAGGATGATGGAGCAGACAAAACTGCTTCATAACCTTCAATAGATAAAGCAAGCAATTTTTCCAACGGCATGATGTTTTTCTCCAGAACCTCTTGCAATCCCTCAAGATGGTCCAGTAAAAACTCCATACGCCGGATCGGGTTTGAATGATTGGCAAGATGCAGCATTAACTGGTTAAGCTTCATATGCCTGGCTAATTGCTGACTCAACAATTTGGCTTTTGCCGGCTTTGCATGCAAACAGCAACTGATGGAATACACAGGCATTCGGTCAATTTCCAGGCTCATACGGGACAGGCTGCTTTCATGCATATCGTACGTGTTATTGCGCCTTAATCGGGGCGATTCTTCCAATACAGGAATCCGGGGATAGACCTGCTGATTACTGAAACAACAAAAAAAATTAAACCGCATATATTCTCAATGACGAATGGATTCCGGGAATCAAATCAGGTTAAACGCAAACAAAAAATGATGGCTTGTTATTCACCTGAAAATTTGCTGTACTCTATCGAACCGAAATTTCAATATACCTGAATGCATCGTCTTTAAAGGAGTAATCACTATGACTGGTTCAGCATACCACATTAACCTGTCCAGCCCCCTTGATCTAGACACAAACTCCGCACTAAGTGTCTCGAATCTATTATACATGGCATATGAAATAACAACAAGTCTATTTAATGCGCTAACAAGATTCGCAAGCTCAACCAACTCTCTTGATTTTGAACATCGTCTACCCCGAATTATTGCCGGTTTTATAGGCATGATGATGCGTCTGTTGCATACAAGAGACGGTGACCTGCAGATTATCAATGACGGTAGAAAACTAATCGCCATCGGCCCTCACCGGACTGGATGGGAAGCATTTACAGTGATATCAAAAATGAAAGGCAAACCACCCCGATTTTTAACCACAGACCAGTTTAACTGGATACCGGGGGTCTACAGTTTCCTGAGCATGTTTAATGTGATCTTCATCAAAGCAGCGTCCAGACGGGAAGATGGCCGGTCAGCCAACGAAGACGCGATGAATGAAGCGAGCAAAGCACTGGAGAACGGGGAATGTGTAGCCATGTTTCCCCAGGGAAATATGGCAAGAACAGGCCAGGAACCATTCAGGGTCTATGACGGCATAGCCAAACTCGCCATCAAGCACAATTTACCCATCGAGGTCATCAGACTGGATGGTTTCTGGTGTTTGCAAAATCCCTTCATCCCGCTGTACCTTCTCAACAGCGCGCTTTATCTGTCTTTTCTGTCCGTATTTCATATGAACAATATTCGCGCTACATCCTGTGGCGAAATTGATTTGCATTTACAGGAGGACAATCGAACGTTACCTGATGATGAAAAAATCAGGCAAATTAACGCACATCTTTATGAATACTATCACCGCTCGGAAGAGC
>CAZDYY010000358.1:0-2366 GCA_964509745.1 uncultured Legionella sp.
GCGTGTCTTTTAACTTCCAATGAACCACCGCCATATCGCCAATCGTAAGCGGAAAAAGGCAGCGCCAGCAGATATTAAGTGGGTTAACAAACTTACCTTTACAAGGAGCAGCCAATACCTGTGTTGATGAAACCAAGAGCGTGAATACAAAAATGCACAAGCGAAACATATTAATGATCCCCCACAAGCGCAACTTCTGTGATTTTAAGCCGCAACCCTTCTCGCACTACCACAGCCGGAACATGTTGGATATGAAGCTGACTCGTCAACCGTCCCAATTGATCAAAATAAATAGGAACTTGAAGCTGCTTTTCCGCTTCTAGGATACTGCCCCCCGTTAAAATCCAGTGCGCATCTGGGTATTGCTTTAAATGCTTGACAGCAAACGCACGCTGTTTCGGATCATCAAAATTTACAAACACCCAAACCGGTTGATACGTTGCAAGTGTTTCGAGTGCATTGATTCTTGTGCCTTGACGAGCAATAAGGTGCCCATCCGGTGTACGCAGATCCGTTGATAAGGTAATGCTTGGATCGTAATAAAAATGTTGCGTTTTTTCGGCCGGTACAAGTCCCAAAGGTTGTGGTCTTAGAATATGTGCTGCCACACGCTTTTGAATCGATTGTTCAAATAAATGCGGCTCAACGCCTGCCTGATATTGATGGATGCGCTCATAAATCAATTCAAGCAAACTTTTTTCTTGCACCGGAAAGGTATGTCCCAAAGAGCCTAAGTCCTTTGCAAAAATCGTGCTGGCGATACTCAAAAGACATAAACACAAGATCCGCTTCATAGCTTACCTCGCAAACGCTGACGTACTCGTTGAGCCACTTCAGGACTGATATCCAGACCGGTGCCCTGCACAATACATTCCTTTTTTAAAATCAGCGCATGATGTTCATCCGCATAATCGTGAAGACTCTTTTTCATGACATCCACAAAGCGATTCGTTAAGGTTGCAACCGTTGTGTCATCCAATGTTTTTTGACTTAGTTCCGCGATAAATGCTTGTGTCATCGCTTTCCTATCAAAAATGGCAATGCTCACCGTAGGTTTGCATACCCACATCATAAAGATCCCAAAAACCAGACCTGCTCCGAATACAACGATGAATGGATTTAAGCTTCGCATAGCTCATCTCCATAACGACTTTCTGCGACTTTCAAGACGGCATCAGCAAGACTCAAACCGCTTTGCATAAGTGTCTCGATTTCAAAAAATTCTTCTGCATTAGATGAAAACAACACGCGAGTGAAGGGATCGGCAAAATAGCGATGAAAGGTATAAGCATTGCCGTATTGCACCAACACATTTGAAAACCCCTGAGCACCTGCTTCGCCAAAATCTCGAATCAAGCGAACTTGACGCTCATCAAATGCATTAGGATTTTCTTTAATGTAATGCTCAAAATTTCCCTGGCGCAGGATAAATTTAATATCACTTGAAGCTGCAATAGCTTGCCCCTGCAGTGAACCGTACAGATCACCAATTTGCTGAAAGATAACCCCAAAAGCTGCATTGTATTTTCGTGCTGTTCTAAATCCTTGTTCGATAAACCGCGCAGCAATAGGATTAAAATTACCGACTAGAAAACGCCAAGCTTCATCAATAATACAAAGCTTTCTGCGGTTTCTATCGGTATGGTAAAACTGCCCCTGAATCACCACGATCATCACAAACATGATAATCGTCAAAAGATCGGGATTATTCTCAAACTCACCCATTTCAAGCACCACAAAATCAGGGTTTGCAAGAAACGGCGTGGCACTATTAAACATATGGCCATACATCCCTTCCTTGCCAAATTTTTTAAGATGCACAATCAAATCATTTAAACGGCTATCAGGACCATTCGGATGTTGAGTATTCATGTGAGTCAACTCGACCAACACATTGTCAATACAGGTTTGATTTCCAAACTGTCGATGACAGGCAATCACGGCTTCAAGTAAATAATCGTTTTGAATGCTAGAAATAGGCGTATGAGGACTTGCCATAATCGCCAGCAAGTCCCGGATCTGACTGTGATTCGTCATCACCTTGCCTTCAATTTCGACTTCCCCGTCGAAATCAAACAAGGTAAATGGATTTAACGCGATGTTCGCTGCATTGATGTATGTCCCACCGACCAACTCACACAAATGCTTGTAGGAATCACCCAAATCAAGCACGAAAATTTTCTCGCCACTCGCCAACCCATTGAGGATACGCCACTGATTGAGTAACGATTTCCCCGAGCCAGGTGAACCAACGGTGACAAAATTATAATTACTGATTGGCAGACTCTTACCATCAAACGTATCGACATACGCCAGCTGATGCCGATAGGTTGGCAGAAGCATGCCCTTAGGCGAGCCTTTAAAAT
>CAZDYY010000359.1:0-2364 GCA_964509745.1 uncultured Legionella sp.
CAGAGGTGTTGACGCCGGCTATAGCCGAACCCGCGTTGAAACCGTACCAGCCGAACCAGAGCACGCCGACGCCCAGGAGGGTAAGCGGCAGGCTGTGGGGCGCCATGCGCTCGGTCGGGAAGCCGTGGCGCTTGCCGAGGAAGTAGAGGACCACGAGGGCCGAGATACCTGAGGAGAGATGTACCACGGTGCCGCCGGCGAAGTCGAGCGCTCCCATCTTGAAGAGCCAGCCGTCCACCATCCAGACCCAGTGTGCCAGCGGGTCGTAGACCAGGGTGGTCCAGAGGAGCACGAAGAGGCAGTAGGCGGAGAACTTGATCCTCTCGGCCAGTGCGCCCGAGATGAGTGCCACGGTGATCATGGCGAACATCCCCTGGAACATGGCGAAGACGTACTCGGGAACCGCGCCCGGCTCGGTGGCCACGTTCTGGAACAGGGTGTAGACCGGGGCGCCGTCCTTGAAGGTGATCAGCCCGTTCAACATCGCCTTGCTCAGGTCGCCGACGAGCCCCAGGCCGAGGTCGGAGCCGAAGGCGAGGGAGTAGCCCAGGACGGCCCACTGCACCCCGACGATACCCATGGCGACGAAAGAGTGCATCATGGTGGAAAGGACGTTCTTCTGGCGCACCATGCCGCCGTAGAACAGGGCGAGCCCCGGGATCATGAAGAGAACCAGCGCGGCGCAGATCAGCATCCAGGCGGTGTCGCCCGTGTTGAGCACGGGGTCGACGGCCTTGGGAGCCTCTGCTTCGGGTGCGGCAGCCTCGGCGGCGGGAGCAGCGGCCTCGGCCGGTGCGGCGGCCGCGTCGGTCGCGGGTGCGGCGACGGCGGTAACGGCAGCGGCGCCGGCCGCGGGGTCTGCCGCTTTATCTTCGGCGCCGGCCGCCACCGGGAGCACCAGCAAGGAGGCCAGCAGCATAAGCTTGGTAAAGTTGACGGTCAGGCAGCTGGAAGCGGAAATCCCCGCGGTGCCGGCTGCGTCCTTTGCCTTTTTATTGTCACGAATCATAACACTCTCCATTGATGGTTTGGATTGGTCGATTGCCGAGGTTAAATCGCCTCGTCCCCTTTTTCTCCGGTCCTGATACGGACCGCGTCCTCAAGCGGCAGGATGAATATCTTACCGTCCCCGATCCTGCCGGTCTTGGCGATTTCCTCGATGGCCGCAACGACCTTTACCACCATCTCGTCGGCGACTGCGATCTCCAGTTTCACCTTCGGGATAAAATCAACCACGTACTCCGCACCACGGTACAGCTCAGTATGGCCCTTCTGGCGGCCGTAACCCTTAACCTCGCTCACCGTGATCCCCTCGATGCCTATCTCGTTGAGGGCATCCTTCACTTCGTCCAGCTTGAACGGCTTGATGATCGCTTCGATAAGCTTCATCGCGTGCCTCCTTTGTTTGTGATTGCGGTGATTAACCTTTAGCAGCCGCCCCGGCCTACCCGGATGGGCCGCTGACATGGCATCAACTTCCTGTTTTCAGGCCCGTTAAGGCTTCAATGCCTGTGCCTTTTGTTCAACGTCGAATAAACAGCTATTTTTCCAGCCTTGAAATCAGTTCCCCCTTTCCCAAATAGTTGGCGCCCTCCACCACGACCTGCGCCATTGCCTAAACGGGCGGGAAAGCTTTCTGAGGCACCTCGATGTGCCGTATCTGACCAAGGTGCTAGCATAGGCTGTGCCAGCCGGAGCGTACAGCGCCAACACCCCGAAAAACAACGGTTTCAGATGCGACACCCGTGACGAGAATGAAGAGGGCGTTCTTAAATGCGGCAGGAATGATTATTTTTTAGGCAGCATACGGAAACGGGAAGGTGCAGACCGAGGCAAGGATCAGGGAGACGGAGCGCCCCGCGTCGCAATCATTTCACGCAGGCGAGAAGGCGGGTGATCTCCTCGGGGGGGACCGGTCTGCTGAAGAGGTACCCCTGGTAGAGGTCGCAGCCGTTTCTGGTGAGAAAATCGAGCTGCGGCTGGGTCTCGACGCCCTCGGCGATCACCTGCAGCTTCAGGGTGTGGGCCATCTCGATGGTGGCGACCGTGATGGCCGCATCGTCGGGGTCGGTGGTGATGTCCTTTATGAAGGTCCGGTCGATCTTCAGGACGTCGAGCGGAAAGCGCTTCAGGTAGGAGAGCGAGGAGAAGCCGGTGCCGAAATCGTCGATGGCGAGCCTCACCCCCATACCCTTCAACGCCTGCAGCGTCTTGATGGTCCTCTCGGTGTGGGCCATCAGCACCCCTTCGGTGAGTTCCAGCTCCAGGAGGCCCGGGTCGATCCCGCTCTCCT
The DNA here is from genome assembly GCA_964509745.1 of uncultured Legionella sp. GTDB lineage: Bacteria > Pseudomonadota > Gammaproteobacteria > Legionellales > Legionellaceae > DDPF01. The sequence goes on from CAZDYY010000359.1 coordinate 2,294, forward strand.
TGAGTATCGCGGTGACGGTCTCCAGGAGCTCGTTTTTCATGAACTGCTGCCCGGATATGTTGATGGCCAGG
>CAZDYY010000360.1:0-2362 GCA_964509745.1 uncultured Legionella sp.
GTAGGTATCTGTCGGTTTTTGGTTTACAGCATAGTAATAATATAACCCCATGATTATTAAAAGCACTGCGACAATCGCCCCTCCCAGAAGGAGAGATTTAGAAAGTCTAGTATTTTTTGGTCTAATTTTCATGGCTGTACCGCAGTTTTATGTTTAATCTACTATCTAATAATTATAACATCCATAACCGTTTTGCCAAGTGGTCAAGCCGTGTGGTTATAACAACTCTTCTTTATGACTTTTTGCCACCTGAGGATATACTATTAGGACGTATATGAAGAGGTATTACTGGGCGTCACGACAAAGACTGATTTTTCTAGCTGGATTTACGCTCCTATTAATTTCGTTTTGCATAAACCTTTTCGGGCTCGGCTTAAACCAGGAATGGTTTACTTACTTTCAGCAAAAGGATTCTGCTGCGATAGTTCGTAAGACAGTAGAGTGTAAAGATAAGACAAACTACGAAGGTCCGCTCGTGTGGGAAACATTTAAAGAATATGAGCAGTTTACCGAAACGGCGACATGCTCTGAGTCAGTGGTTAGGCCCTACGAGTCTCAGTATGGCTTGCAGTCTCGGATAAGTACTATCTTAGCTCCATCGGCTTCTGCTAATTACTTTCGTGCTATGGAGTTGATTCTCGCCACTATGCTTGCGGCTGTATTGATGGGGTTTGTGCATAAGATAAGAGAACAGTTTGATACAAGAGTAGCGGGAGCCGTGTTCGTATTAGTACTTCTCAGTCCATGGCTCGCTGCGTACGCACGAAATATATATTGGGTTACGTATCTTATGTTTTTACCGTTCTTATTTAGCTATATAACGTACGAATGGTTTAAAAAGAAAAATAAACTCATTTACTTCTTTATAGCTCTTTTCCTACTGTTCTATATCAAGTTACTGAATGGGTACGAGTATATATCGACCCTTATGATATCCGCTCTTGTCCCCATCGTTTTCTACGAGTTACAGGATAACAGTACTCGATTTAAAGTTCTGCTCAGGCCGACGATTTCTATATTCATCGTCGGTGTTACCGCGTTGGGGCTGGCTATATTCACGAACATCTCCAGCCTTGCGGGCTACTACCAGTCATGGACTAAAGCTACTAACTTAGTGGTCTCTCGGGCTGAGGACCGCGCTTCACAGATAGAGCTTATGCAGCCGTACGTCATTGGTGGCTTTGAAGTAACTTTACCTGAAGCATACCGTTTTATAGATGTTCAATATGACTTAGATCGCTATAAAGACGGTGAAGCGAGCCCCGTAAAGTATGCTGCAATATCCTTACTTAACTATTCTTTATTGCCAGCTATATCGCTACCTGTAGTACTGAAACAGCCGATCCAGACTCTTGTTGAGTCGATATTCTGTATCGGTGTACTCTCGTACCTAGCCATCCATGCTGTTAGTAAGAAGGGTCGCTATCGTCGCTACGGACGGAGCTTAAAGTTTTCATACTGGCTTTCACTTGGCGGCGCGCTAAGCTGGCTGGTGCTCATGCCGGCGCATGCTTATCCTCATGCACATATTAATGCGATTATTTTTTACATACCGTTTTTATTGGTCTGTTATATCGGAATTGGATTGTGGGTGAGCGGTTTGAAAGTCTGGGATCACCATGATAGAAACTAATACCCTCATTATCGGAGGCGGTTTTTATGGATTACGTATCGCGCTTTTTTTGCGTGACAATCTCGGAGTAAAGAACATCACTATTATAGAGAAAGAGTCTACGTTGATGTCACGAGCCTCATATGTAAATCAGGCAAGGGTGCATAACGGTTATCATTATCCGCGCAGCGTGCTGACAGGCCATCGCTCAGCAGTAAATTTTCCAAGATTTACAGAAGAGTATGCTGATGCAATCGTGTCAGATTTTGATAAATATTATGCGATAGCACGTCACCTCTCCAAGGTAAACGCACGTCAGTTTAAAAGGTTTTGTCAAAAAATTGGAGCAGAATCTGTGGATGTGCCTGCTGTAGTAAGGGACCTCTTTAATTCCACAATGATTGAAGACGTATTTAAGGTCAAAGAGTACGCTTTTAATTCACATAAATTACGTGACATGCTTCTCGATGAGATTAATAAACGCCCCGGCATCACTATAAGGAATGAAGAATTGGTAAGAAATCTCCATGATAGCGATACCGGTATAAGTGTTGAGACGGATCGTGAAACGTACTGCGCTAAGTATGTACTTAACTGTACGTATTCGAGCATTAATGTACTTCACAGAGAATCACATCTTCCGCTCGTAGCTCTTAAGCATGAGGTTACAGAAATGTGTCTTGTTCGCATGCCAAATCGAATGAAAGACTTCAGCGTTACTGTAATGGATGGACCGTTTTTCTCGCTCAT
>CAZDYY010000361.1:0-2349 GCA_964509745.1 uncultured Legionella sp.
GTCCGAGCAGCGCAGATACTTCAACGCCCGCCAGGGTATAACGGTAAATGTTGTCAATAAACAGCAGAACGTCACGGCCTTCATCACGGAATTTTTCAGCCATGGTCAAGCCGGTCAGCGCAACGCGCAGACGGTTGCCTGGCGGCTCGTTCATTTGTCCGTATACCAGGGATACTTTATCCAGAACGTTGGAGTCTTTCATTTCATGATAGAAGTCGTTACCTTCACGGGTACGCTCGCCCACACCGGCAAATACCGAGTAACCGCTGTGTTCAATCGCGATGTTACGGATTAATTCCATCATGTTGACGGTTTTACCTACACCGGCGCCACCAAACAGACCTACTTTACCACCCTTGGCAAATGGACAGAGCAAGTCGATAACCTTGATCCCGGTTTCCAGCAATTCCTGTCCGCCAGCCTGTTCTTCATAGCTGGGAGCAGGGCGATGGATGGACCAGTGTTCTTCAGCGCCAATTGGGCCTGCATCGTCTACAGGACGACCCAGAACGTCCATAATTCGGCCGAGGGTTTTTGTGCCAACGGGTACCTGAATTGGCTCGCCGGTATTTTGAGTTTTTGTACCGCGTTTCAAGCCATCGGTTGTACCCATCGCAATCGTGCGCACAACGCCATCGCCCAGCTGTTGCTGAACTTCAAATACCAGATCGCCATCAACTTGCTTAAGCGCGTCATTGATTTTTGGCACGTCATCACGTGAATACTCCACGTCAACAACTGGACCAATTACCTGAACAACTGTTCCCATGCTCATGTTCTTGCTCATTATTTACCCTCTTATATAGCGGCTGCACCACCGACAATTTCCGCCAATTCCTGTGTAATTGCGGCTTGTCGGGCTTTGTTATAAGCCAATTGAAATTCTTTAATCAAATCACCAGCGTTATCTGTCGCGTTTTTCATAGCGATCATTTTTGCAGCCTGTTCACAGGCAATATTTTCAACTACTGCCTGATAGGCCTGCAATTCAATATAACGCTCCAGCAATGCGTCCAGTAATTCTTTTGCATCGGGTTCATAGATATAATCCCAAAAATGTCCCAGCGTTTTGCTGTCTTCCTCTGCTGTTGGCAGCGGCAGCAGTTGTTCCATTACAGGTTTTTGCGTCATGGTATTAACAAATTCGTTATACACAATATGCAATGCGTCAATTTCACCCTGATAAAATGCATCCAGCATGACTTTGACCGCGCCCAGCAGGTCTTTTACGCCAGGAGTGTCTCCAAGGTGATCGACTGACGCGATGACACGACCGCCAACCCTTTTAAAAAATGCCTGACCTTTTCGTCCAATCACACACAGATCAATTTCTTTTCCATCAGTCTGCCACTTGCGCATGGAGCTTATGGTTTCACGCAGTAAATTTGCATTCAATCCGCCGCACAGACCACGGTCCGAGGTCACGACAATCAGACCAATGCGCTTAATGTCTCGTGCACTCATGAAGGGGTGACGATACTCGGATGTAGCGCGTGCAATGTGTCTGACCACATTGTAGATTTTTGTGGCATACGGTTTGGATGCACGCATTCTGTCCTGCGTTTTGCGCATCTTGCTTGCCGCGACCATTTCCATTGCCCGCGTAATTTTTTGCGTATTTTTAATACTCGCAATTTTTGAACGGATCTCTTTCGCACCAGCCATAATATTGCTTCACCTGTTTTATTTGCCTGTCCCGGTTGTCCGGGGCAGGCAGATTATTACCAGCTACCTGTACGCTTGAACTCTTCAACAGCAGCTTTCAATTGCGCATCAATCGCATCGTCATATCCGCCGGACTCATTGATTTTATGCAGCAAAGGAGCATGAGCGCTGTGCATGTAACCTTGCAGGGCTGCTTCAAACGCTGTGATTTCAGCAACAGGAATATCATCCAGATAGCCTTTTTCTGCAGCGTAAAGTGATAGTCCCATTTCGGCCACTGACAGGGGAGAATATTGTTTTTGCTTCATCAGTTCGGTAATACGCTGGCCACGTTCAAGTTGTTTACGGGTCGCGTCATCCAAATCAGAAGCAAACTGCGAGAAGGCTTCCAGTTCGCGAAACTGTGCGAGAGCCAGTCGTGTTCCGCCGCCCAGTTTTTTCATGATTTTTGTTTGTGCAGCACCACCTACGCGTGATACAGACAGACCAGAGTTAATCGCAGGCCGTACCCCTGAGTTAAACAGATCAACGTCGAGGAAAATCTGACCGTCGGTAATAGAAATTACGTTGGTCGGTACGAACGCAGATACGTCACCTGCCTGGGTTTCAATGATAGGCAGGGCAGTCAGTGATCCGGTTTTTCCTTTTACTTCGCCGTTAGTCAGCTTTTCAACTTCTTCTGCA
>CAZDYY010000362.1:0-2343 GCA_964509745.1 uncultured Legionella sp.
AGCGAAGGAAAGACCGTTTTCGTTGCAGTATTTTTTAAAGCTGGCCATATAGCCTATCGGTGCGTCCAGCCAGACGTAAAAATATTTATCTACAGTGCCTGGAATCGGGAAGCCAAAATAAGGTGCGTCCCGTGAAATATCCCATTGTTTCAGGCCGGCGGCAAACCATTCATCCAGTTTATTGGCTACTTCTGTTTGCAAATGGCCATTGCGTGTCCATTCTTTCAATAATGTTTCATAGCGCGGCAAATCAAAAAAGAAATGTTCGGATTCTTTTTCGATCGGTTTGCTTCCTGAAATGGCGGATACCGCATCCAGCAGCTCAGTGGGAGCATAGGTTGCTCCGCAAGCTTCACAGCTATCGCCGTATTGATCTGTGGCGCCGCATTTTGGGCAGGTACCCTTGACGTAGCGATCGGGTAAAAACATATGTTTGACCGGATCAAAGGCCTGACTGATGGTTTTGGTGACAATATCCCCCCGTGCTGTCAAACGGGCAAATATTTCCGATGCCAGCGCCTGATTTTCAGGGGAGTGGGTGGTATGGTAGCAATCATAGCCAATATCAAATGCTGCGAAATCCTGCATATGGCTGGCCTGCATTTCGGCCGTCAGTGCCTCGGCGGAAATACCCAGTTGCTCGGCTTTCAACATGATGGGTGTGCCATGTGCATCATCCCCGCAAATGCTGATGCACGAAATTCCGAGCATTTTATGCGTACGTACCCAGATGTCAGTCTGGATATGTTCAACCAGGTGACCAAGATGCAAATGGCCATTGGCATAGGGAAGTGCGCTGGTTACCAGCATTTTACGATCGGTTGTCATGTTGTGGCTCACGGGGGTTAAATGCGGGAAATTATAACGCATTTGTGTGTGGATTGCTTGTTTGCTATAAAGTAATGCACTAAACTTGCACTGCATATCGAATATGTCGTGTTAAAATTGCAGGGTAAATACCGTGAAGATGAATTCTCAACACGCCATGATGTTATCAGTAAAGCAGTTCATCCTTTCTTTTCCGGTCTTGTTATGTCTGGTTTTTCCAGCTGGAATAACATCTGCAAACAGTACGGAATCCTACGATAAATTATGGTCTGTTGCCGTCGTTACGGGTTCTCTCGGGAACGATACTTCTTACAAATATTACCTTGAACCCCAGGTGCGGTTGATTGATACACCCTATGTGTTTAATCAATTGTTGCTACTGGCAGGGCTTGGGATTCAACTCAATAATAAATTTGCATTATTTGCAGGACCAGGCTGGATTACTACCAAATCACCACAGGGCATAGAATCACAGGAAAACAGATTATGGCAACAACTAAACTGGCTGATGGTGGGGGAGCCCGGATTAAATATCATCAGTCGGACGCGACTGGAGGAGCGCTCAAACACCAATTCTTCACAGATTGCGGTTCGTTTCCGGGAAAGGATTTGGGCGAGAATTCCTTTCAGGCACCAGGACACGTATTCATTTTCCTGTTTCAATGAGGTGTTTTTAAATTTGAACCAGCCTCAGTGGAGCTCCCCATATTTTTTCGAACAAAACCGGGCCTTCATCGGATTATCAGCACAGGTGTCAAAATCAACCCTGATTGATGCAGGGTATTTAAACCAGTACATTAATGCGGCCAGTACCCATCTGGATAATGTATTTTTGCTGAGTTTTACCGTTAACTGGTAAAGCATTTCAAGCTGCTTTTTAGAGGGAGATCATGTTATGACCCAGCCACGCCTTATCATTGGCATCACCGGCTCATCCGGCATTATCTATGGCATTCGATTGCTGGAAGTGTTGCGGGATTTGGACATTGAAACGCATCTGGTCGTGAGCAAGGCCGGGCAGTTAACACGCGCATATGAAACCGATCTGAGTGCTGCCGCGCTTAAAGCGCTGGCCTCTGTTTATCATCCCTGTACGGATATTACCGCAAGCATTGCCAGCGGGTCATTTAAAACCATGGGCATGATTGTAGCACCTTGTTCGATGAACAGTCTGGGTGAAATTGCCTGTGGTGTAACCAGCAATTTGTTAACGCGTGCTGCGGATGTTGTGCTCAAGGAGCGTCGCCGCCTGGTATTGATGCCGCGTGAAACCCCCCTGCATCTGGGGCATTTGCAAAACATGGTGAGTGTCACGCAAATGGGTGGCATCATTTGCCCGCCGGTGCCGGCGTTTTACAACAAGCCTGAATCCATCATGGATTTGGTGAATGATACGGTAGGGCGTGTTCTTGATTTGTTTGGTCTGGAGTGTGGTCTGGTCCGGCGCTGGGGAGAGTAGTGTTCGCTTGATAAATCCGGTTTGTGTCATACACTTAACATAATGGATTTATTTTG
>CAZDYY010000363.1:0-2028 GCA_964509745.1 uncultured Legionella sp.
CAGGACAGGATATCAAGGCAGCAGAAAAGAAAATGACTCATGGCAAAAAAGCCACTCATCACAAGGCACACCACAAAGCTCATAAAACAGCTCATCACAAGGCAGCGCATCACAAGGCAGCAAAAAAAGCAGCTACTCCGGTAACAACAGGTACTACTGCACCTGCAGAAAGCACCACCACAGCACCAGCTGCTCAATAAGCCACAGGGTTGGGCTTGCGAAAGCAACGCCCAACCGGCTTTCAGATTATTTCGTTCCACCCACCGTCAGTGAATCAATTTTTAGTGTAGGTTGACCCACACCGACAGGAACTGATTGACCGTCCTTGCCACATACACCAATCCCCGCATCCAGCGCCAGGTCATTGCCTACCATACTGATTTTTTTCATCACTTCAGGCCCATTCCCAATCAGGGTTGCACCTTTTACCGGTCGCGTCACACGCCCATTTTCAATCAGGTATGCCTCACTGGAGGAAAACACAAACTGGCCGGAGGTAATATCAACCTGCCCGCCACTGAAATTCACTGCATACAAGCCCTTTTCAACCGATTTAATAATTTCTTCCGGGTGATGTTGACCTGCCAGCATATAGGTATTGGTCATTCTTGGCATCGGGACATGAGCATAGGATTCACGTCGACAATTGCCGGTAGGCTGCATCCCCATCAGGCGGGCATTTAATTTATCCTGCATGTAATTCACCAGCACACCATTTTCAATCAAAGTGGTACATTGGGTTGGTGTTCCCTCATCATCGATGGTCAGGGAACCACGACGATCGGTTAAGGTGCCATTGTCCACTACGGTTACCCCCGCAGCAGCAACCTGTTGCCCCATCCGTCCGGAAAATGCCGACAAGCCTTTGCGGTTGAAGTCCCCCTCAAGACCATGACCAACAGCCTCATGCAATAGCACGCCAGGCCAGCCTGGACCAAGAACCACAGGCATCAAGCCGGCAGGAGCATCCTCGGCTTCCAGATTAATCAATGCCTCACGCACCGCTTCGCGTGCATATCCCAGCGCACGATCATTTTCAAGAAAAAAGTTATACCCCAATCGCGCCCCGCCACCGGACCGTCCGGATTCACGCCGGCCTTTATCTTCAACAATCACACTGACATGCACGCTGACCATTGGTCTGATATCCGCAACCATTTGCCCATGCATATCCGCCACCATGACCACTTCATAGCAACCACTGAGTGATGCATTGACTTGTATCACCCGGGGATCAATCCGTCTGGCTTCTTTATCAATCGCTTCGAGCAAGGCAATTTTATCCTGTTTGCTCATGCCTTCGATTGGATTCAACCCTGGATAATGAACCACCGGTGAACTGGCAACCTTGATTGCCTGTATTGCAGTGCTGCCAGCAAAGGCAATTGATCGTGCAGCTTCTGCTGCTTGTTCCATGGCGGGTAATAATATGTCATCGCAATACGCATAACCGGTTTTTTCGCCTGTTACCGCCCGGATCCCCACACCACGATCAATCGAGTAGCTCCCGCTTTTTACTTCAGAGTCTTCCAGATACCATGACTCGGCACTGCAACTTTGAAAATACAAGTCAGCTGCATCTACACGATTGCGCAGCATTGAACGAATGATTTTTTCAATTCTGGACTCATCCAGTGACGCAGGCTTCAACAGAACATCTTTCGCGATCGTCAGGACTGATTTCATAGTGATACCTTTTGTGAATTTAATACATGATGTTCGTTACAGGGAAATTGCCGACGCAATTGTTGCAAACGCTGCAAATCAATATCTGCCATCACGATGCCAGTCCCGTGTTGCTGTTCAGCAAGCACCTTGCCCCAGGGTTCGACAATCATGCTGTGACCGTGTGTTTGACGACCGCTTGCATGCTGCCCTCCCTGATTGGGAGCCAGAACATAACTTAAATTTTCTATCGCGCGTGCCCGGAGCAATATATCCCAGTGTGCAAGGCCTGTCACCGCAGTGAAAGCAGAAGGAATCGACAGGATTTCGGCACCTTTTGCCACCAGCTGCCGGTATAATTCA
>CAZDYY010000363.1:2038-2336 GCA_964509745.1 uncultured Legionella sp.
TATCCACAACAACAACCTGATCCCCGGGCTCGATAGTTGCTGACTCCTGATGTGCTTCCTGCTCGGAAACCCGCACATCAAACAAATGAATTTTGTCATATCGGGCAGCCAAAGCCCCCTTTTCGTGATAAACCATGCAGCTGGCCTTGACCCGCTGTGCTGTTGCCTTCACGGGAATTGTGCCAGCAATAACCCATATACCATATCGTCGGGCAAGCTGGCTGACGGTTTCCTGAATTTCTCCATGACCTTCTGTTTCAGCAATCCCCAGTTTATCGGTATCCTTAACCCCGATGAA
>CAZDYY010000364.1:0-1351 GCA_964509745.1 uncultured Legionella sp.
GAGCGCCGCAACGCCAAGACAGCGCGTCTGCTCAAGGATTCTAAGCTGCCGCTGGAGAAAAACTTAAAGGCATTCAGCCGGAAGCGACTGCCTCGGAAGGTGGATACGCAACTGACCCAGCTCCTCAAGGGTAATTTCCTGGACCATAAGGAAAACGTGCTGGCCTTCGGCAACCCTGGCAGCGGCAAGACCCATCTGCTCTGCGCGGTGGCGCAGGAATTGGTTCATCAAGGCCGGCAGGTACGCTTTAACCCATGCAATCTCCTGGTACAGGAGCTTCTGATCGCCAAGAGGGATCTGAAGCTGGCACGAGTCCTTAAGCAGTATGCGAAGTACGAGGCACTGATCATCGACGACATCGGCTATGTGCAGCAAAGCCGGGAGGAGATGGAGGTCCTCTTCACCCTGCTGGCCGACCGCTATGAGCGCAGCAGCGTCATGCTCACCAGTAATTTGCCCTTCTCTAAGTGGGAGCAGATCTTTAAGGACCCTATGACCACGGCGGCGGCCATTGACCGGCTCGTTCACCACAGCGTCATCCTGGAGCTGAACATCCCCAGTTACCGGCTGGAGGAATCCCAAAAGGCCCAGGCTCAAGCAGAGCCTCAACAAGACCAGAAATGAGAGGAAAAGCCATGGAATGCACGATATACAACCCTCAGAAGGGTCGTCTGGAAACTATCGATGTCGAGTTGACCGCAGCCAATACGACCCACTTCACAAGCCGCGGCAACGGCAGCGTCACCATGATCACTGATTGGGATGGCGGGCTGCTAATCAAATCTGGCTTCGACTACCCGGTCTACATCTACGACGTCACGAGGGCCGCCATAGGGTTCAGCCAGAAGAGGGCAAGAGAGCTGAAGCAACGCCACCTGTAAGAGTGGACCAGGGAACCGGGTGTTGACAAGTGAATAACTTTCCTTCCCCGCTCGCCTCGCCGGGCACAATATCCACATATCAACACCCGGTACCATGCAGTACTACTGAGGCATCAGCATCCCTGCTCAAACCCATTTGCCTTTCTCCCTCTTCAGTTGTCCGGCATACTCCCCTTGCGGGAAGGGGCGCAGGGCCTCCCGGGTTGCCGCATAATCACAATGTCAGACATGCCATGGTCTCAGACCCCGAGGAAGCTGGGTTCACCTTGCCAGTTTGCGGTGACCTCAGTGTTGACTTCTGCTCCGGTAACGGCGTCGTCCTTCCCAATCACAAAGCTTACGAGGCTCATTCCCTTCAACCTTTCGGCTTACGGCCTACCTGCTTGCTGTCCTACGCTTAAAGCTGAATGTTACCATGCAGCCTCCAAGGACTTGCTACCCGGTGGCTGGCTAACCTTCCGGGGCGGGAG
>CAZDYY010000364.1:1361-2334 GCA_964509745.1 uncultured Legionella sp.
CCGGCCGCACTACCGGCGCTTTCTGGGCGTCCCCCTGCCACCCCTTGATGGGAGCAGGCGACAGCTAGAAAAGGTGGCCAAGGCAATCAAAAAGCACCGATCCGGGCTCGTTCCAAGACGCGCGACCGGCAGATTCCTCCACAACTCCACTCTCAGCAGTAACCCTCTTGAACCAATCCCCATATAGGAAAAAACGGTGCCAACTGGGCCGAGCTTCTTGAACAATGGATTAAACCGACCTTGCAGGTAGGATCAATCCTTAATCGTTACCTACGTCCCCTCTGGCCCGTCCCCTCTGGCCTCTAGTTACTGGTCTCATAAATGTTTGAGTAACTCTCTCAAATGGAAAATTTTATCGCGTTTAGTATCTTTTTGACTGCTATTACGAGAACTATGGCCATCAACTATTGTATCTAATAATCGTGTAATCATTTTTCCAACCATATGATCTAATGGATTCTCTGCTTTATGTGTTAAGTTACGAGCGAGAGATTGCATGTACTCTTCATACTTGTTATTTTTGGATTTGAGTGATAAATCAAAGCCACATTCGATATCGGGGGGTATTAGACTGTAAAAATCAATAAGGCCTGCATCATGCAGCACTTCCAATAATGGTTCTATTTCGGCAACAGGAAAGCGATGCTTGAAGTGTCTTTGATAATTATAATGGTCTATATATTCGGGAAATCTTTCTTCACCGAGCAGGTATGAGAATAAAAAAGTTAAAGGATGTGCCCTTACTGATAGCGAGGATACCCTTGCCAGGGTTTTCTGGCTTGCTGTGGAAATGGAACTATTATGGCCGTCAACCCTAGTCAAGTACTTTAATTTGATAGGAATATTCCTATCATCCGAACCATTAGATTGATCCAAATTCTGCACTGAAAGGCCCAAATACATACGGTCAGCAAGTTTTTCATCTATTAAGATGCCACCTGCATGAACTATGTTCAAAAACTTCCAGAAATTA
>CAZDYY010000365.1:0-2329 GCA_964509745.1 uncultured Legionella sp.
CGACAACTACTGCTCGCCATGCCTGTTTTGTATGGATGACAACATCACCGATGTTAAATTTTGCGGTTCTGGCCATGTCAATCTCCAGGTCATATGTCTACCTGGGTTATCGGCCTTTTTTGTAAAATCTTTAACGACCATGTTCAAACAAACAGCTAAACACTTGTTGTTCTTCTTTCCGCATGGTGAGTACTTCAACCCCGGTTTTAGTGACCAGCAGCGTGTGCTCCCACTGGGCGGACAGTCTGCGATCCCTGGTTTTTGCGATATCCCAGTCCCAGCCATCCCGTTCGGTGGTCCGAACTTTATGCGTTTTCATTTCCGCGCGGCCCTGATTGATCATCGGCTCAATAGTGAAGGTCATGCCCTCTTTCAACACCACGCCTGTGCCGGGTTTTCCATAATGCATGACTTGCGGATCTTTATGCATTTTCAGCCCGATACCATGACCGCAGTATTCACGCACAACAGAGTAACCGTTTTTCTCGGCATGCTTCTGGATGGCATGACCAATGTCGCCAAGGGTGGCGCCCGGCTTTACTGCAAAAATCCCGTTGTACAAACATTGCTGGGTAACATCGACCAGACGCTGTGCATGTGCCGGTACTTTCCCGATACAAAACATTTTGCTGCTGTCACCATAATACCCGTCATGAATAACCGTGATGTCAACATTGACGATGTCGCCATCTTTCAGGATATCCTTTGCCTCAGGTATGCCGTGGCAGATAACATCGTTCAGCGATGTGTTGACGGAGTGACGATAGCCATATTGTCCCTTGCTGCCAGGAATCGCGTGTAACGTGTTGCGAATATAATCCTCACAAAATTCATCGATCTGGAGTGTGGTGATGCCGGGCTTGATGATTTCAGTGACTGCCTCGAGGACCTTTGCAGTCAAGTGGCCCGCAATGCGCATTTTTTCGATTTGTTCAGCTGACTTGATGGACATGGTTTTGTGCTCGTTTGAGAATGGCAGGATTTTAGCACAGTTTACTATCAGGAAGAAAATCTCTTCACGGGATGATGACAATAGGGTGCTTTTCCGGTTTTGGCATAGTAATTCTGGTGATATTCCTCTGCAGGCCAGAACGGCTGTGCGGCATGAACGTGTGTGGCCACGTCAAATCCATTTTGTATCAATGCCTGAATCAGCTGTTCGACAACAGCAAGTTGTGCATGATTATGGTAAAACACAGCACTTTGATATTGATGGCCCAGATCAGGTCCCTGTCCGTTATGCTGTGCAGGATCGTGTATTTCAAAAAAACGCCTGAGAATGGCAGTATAGCTGGTTACAGCAGTATCAAAAATCACCCGGACGGCCTCGTAATGACCGCTATCCCCCCGGCACACATCATTATAGGATGGATCAGAAACCGTTCCCCCGGTGTATCCAGCCTCAACTGCGATAACGCCTGGTATCTGGCGAAGGTAATGATCCACACCCCAGAAGCAGCCGCCAGCCAGAATCGCCTCTTCTGTGTCGATAACTGTATCACTGTCAACAAAATCAAGGGCGACTGAATTGACACAGTGACGAAGATTTTTAGTGGTCAGGTGCTCGCCTGTAAACACATGGCCCAAATGCCCGTCACAGCGACTGCAGCGAATTTCTGTGCGGTATCCGTCCGGATCAGGGAGTTGTTTGACTGCACCGGCAATTTCATTATCAAAACCTGGCCAGCCGCAGCCAGAATCAAACTGGCTGCTTGCGCGAAACAGGGCCAGTCCGCAACGGCGACACAAATATGTGCCGCGGGTTACAACAGAGTTGTATCTCCCGGAATGAGGATATTCCGTAGCCGCGTCGCAAATAACACGACGTGACGACGGAGTCAGGCTGGCAGTTTTGTCAATATAATCGGTCATCCTGTCGCTCGCTGGCCAATTTTGTCTGCCAGATAACCAATTGCACCGGCATAATAAATGGAATTATTGTAGTGAAGGATCATCTTGTAATTGGGATAGGCCAGGAACACAGGTCCACCATCGGGTTGCACAATGCTTGCCTCAAGGTCTTGCCAGGGCAGTGCCTGACCGCTGTCTGTGCGCACTCCCATCGCATTCCATTCACTCACCGGCTTGACGATGGTTTTGCCTTCGAGTGACCGGTCGAAGTTTTTCGGAAGTTTTACATAAATTGCCCATGGCTCACCCGTTTGCCAGCCATTTAACTTCATGTAGTTGGCAATGGATGCAAATACATCGGGTTTTGATGTCCAGATATCCCGGCGCCCGTCACCATCATAATCAACAGCATATTTGACCCAGCTTGAAGGCAAAAATTGTGGTTGCCCTGATGCGCCGGCCCATTCACCCTTGAATT
>CAZDYY010000366.1:0-2306 GCA_964509745.1 uncultured Legionella sp.
TGACATGTCCGGTCGTCAGGTCGCGACATACCCCATGTCAAACATTCATCCGCTTCGACAAAAACTGGCTGATTCTTTGCATACAGACAAGGAAATGATTACCCTTGGTAACGGCTCTGATTCCCTGTTTTGTTCACTGCTGACTTGTTTTGCCCTGCATACTGACAAGCATATCCTTACGCATGACTATGCCTTCAGTTCCTATGCCATTCAGGCCAAAACACTGGGAATACCGGTAATCAGCACTGCTGTGAGACCAGACTGGAGCATTGATATCGACGCGCTGATTGCCGCGTGCAATGAAAAAACCGCGTTAATCTTTATCGCCAACCCAAACAATCCTACAGGAAACCTGGTCCCGCAGGAGGATATCAGGCGAATTTTGCAACATATTCCTGATAGCACGCTGTTTGTGCTGGATGAGGCATATTATGAATATGTCAGCCATTCAGATAAAGCATACTCCATCGAATTACTGAAAAAGCATCCCAATCTTGTCATTACCCGCACGTTTTCGAAAGCGTATGGCCTGGCTGGTTTGCGCCTTGGGTATGCGATTGCCCATCCGCAAATTACCGCCCTGCTCTACCGAATCCAGCTGCCTTTTGTAGTCAATACTGCAGCTCTGACGGCAGGGCTCGCCGCGCTGGATGACCCGGATTTTATCCGGCAAACCGTGCAACTGGCAAACGACGGGATGAAACAATTGCAGCAAGGTTTATCTGGGCTGGATCTTGAGTATATCCCCTCATCAGGCAACTTTATTACCTTCAATTGCAACACAGACAGCCTGCCCATATACCATGGCTTGCAAGACTATGGCATTATTGTACGTCCCCTGCATCCTTATGGTTTAAACAATTATTTGCGCGTAACCATTGGCACGCAGGCACAAAACAAGCGTTTTCTTGAAACACTGGCCAGGGAATTAAACAAATGAAAAGCGATTTAAGCAGCAAGCATTGTGAATCATGTGAAGGTATTGGCACAGCATTGACTGCCGAACAGGTAAAAAACCTCATACCACAACTCCATGATAGCTGGGTTGTGCAACAGGGTGCAAAAGAAATCAAACGTTCTTTTTCATTTCATGATTTTTATGAAACCATGGCTTTTGTCAATGCCATTGCCTGGATTGCCAATGTTGAAAACCATCATCCGGATCTGGAGGTGGGATACAATTATTGTCATGTACGATTTTCAACGCATGCATTGAAGGGATTGTCGCATAATGATTTTATTTGTGCGGCGAAGATTGACCGGTTAATGGTTTAGCATGCACATCTTCCCGGTTCCGGCTTTAAAAGATAATTACATCTGGGTCGTTATTAATCCGGAAAAACAGTGCGCGCTGGTGGTTGATCCAGGAGATGCTACTCCTGTGATTTCATTTCTAAAACAACACCAGCTTGAGCTGTCCGGGATCCTGGTTACGCATCATCACTGGGACCATGTCAATGGTGTAGCAGGTTTACTGCATCACCAGCGAGTGCCGGTATATGGTTCAGTTTCCAGCCAGTGTCCCGAAATCACCCACCGCGTTGATGAGGGTGACCGGGTATTTGTTAACGATTGTTTTCCTGTCTGGGAGGTCTTTAATATACCAGGACATACGCTGGATCATATCGCATATTTTGCCAATAAAACCCTGTTTTGTGGCGACACCCTGTTTGCTGCGGGTTGCGGGCGATTATTCGAAGGCACGGCTGGTCAGCTCTACACCTCATTGCAAAAACTCGCGGGTCTGCCGGATGATACAAAAGTCTGTTGTGCGCATGAATATACACTGGATAACTTGCAATTCGCTCTTGCGGTAGAACCCGGGAATCAGCAGATTATCCAACGAACGACACAGGTTCAGGCATTACGTGAAAACAACCATCCATCCCTGCCTTCACTACTCAGCGAAGAAAAGCGCACCAATCCTTTTTTACGCTGCGAAATACCGGAAGTGATTCATTCAGCAGAACGGCAAGCGCATGCAACACTAAGTAATCCGGTTGATGTGTTTGCAGTATTGAGACGCTGGAAAAATGCATTTTAATTGATTGTGCCTGGTGTCTGGCAGGCGGCATTAAATGTCTATAACAAATTGTCATTTCCACGCAAGTGAAAATCCATCATTAACGTGTCACCGCTACACACGCACCTCCTGAATGGACAAATATTAGCCTGCATGCTAAAATACAAACCTTTGTATTTACAGGATTGAATGATGGATACCGAATTGCTGAATAATCGCATAAAACCACCTGTTTGTCGTTTGGATATTTACAATAAAGAGGATCCCTTGTCAAAAAGAATTC
>CAZDYY010000367.1:0-2304 GCA_964509745.1 uncultured Legionella sp.
TACTGTGGAAGTCTTTCAAAAAGCATCGAAAAAGGTGGTTTATGTTCATCGCATGACGATGGTACCCAGTCGTGCTCATCAACCGTTGCATGTTGTGCAAAGCGGCTCTGGTTCAGGTAGTGTCTGGGATAATAAAGGTCATGTGGTGGCAAATTTTCATGTGATTAAGGGTGCGGACAAGTTTTCAGTCACCATTGGTTCGATGACGGTACCTGCGAAGGTGATTGGTGCCGAGCCCCGCAAGGATCTTGCTGTATTGCTAGTGTCGGATCCGAAGGCCCTCGCTTATCTGAAATCGTTTCAGCCATTTGCAATAGCCCATACTCATGACCTGCTGGTTGGCCAGAAAACCATTGCTATTGGCAATCCATTTGGCTTTGATCACAGCCTGACAATTGGTGTTATTTCGGCGCTGGGTCGCAAGGTTCCGGGGATAGGTGGTGTAACGATTCGTGACATGATTCAGACCGACGCATCCATTAACCCGGGTAATTCCGGAGGCCCATTGCTGGACAGTGCTGGACGCCTGATTGGTTTGAATACCCTGATTTATTCCCAGTCCGGCACATCGGCTGGAGTCGGGTTTGCTGTACCTGCGGATGAAATATATCGCGTAGTAACCCAGATTATCACCCATGGCCGGGTATTGTTTGCAGGTATTGGAATTCAGCCGGCTGATCCAAAACTGGCGGCTCACCTTGGGGTCAGGCAGGGAATTTTAATCGGTGATGTTTTGCCGAATACACCTGCTGTAAAGGCCGGTTTACGCAAAACCTCGCGGACCCGTATGGGACAGCTTGTGCTCGGTGATGTGATTGTTGGCATGAACGGGCATCCCGTTAAAAATTATGATGAGCTGTATAATATTTTAACTGATGTAACGATAGGTGATGATGTGACGCTGGTAGTGGTCAGGAACGGTCAGCGCATTTATCAAAAGATCAAAACAATTGATGTTGCGGCGCTTTGAAAACACTTGATCAATCTGTGCAAAGTGAGTAAATTCCACAGCCTGCTCAAAAGCAGGTTGTGGTAATAAAAATAATAGATAATACTTTGTCGAGGAAAAATTATGCTATCACGAAAAGTTCATTCATTAGCAAAAAATAGTCATCGTATGTTTTCTCATGTGCAGTATACAGGCGAACTAAATGATGCTATCAGGAACGGGCTTCCCAAAGAATCACTTGAACGAATTGCGAAAAACTATAAGACGGATTCCCGTTATAAGGCATCATGGTCTCAACTGTATATGGATGCTGCTGATTTGGCAAAAAACGTGAAGCGCACGGACATTGCTGAAATTCTTGAGCAGGAAATTGCAAAAGTCACTACGCTACTCTCACCAAAGTAATTCAGCAGGGGCGAACGGTTGCTTGTTCGCCCTTTGTGTTTCTCTTCTACCAAATCACACAACGTTCCGGATTCACCATCGGGCTGCTATCTGGAATTGCAAACGCTTTTTGAAACTCGGGCATGTTTGCAAATGATCCATTGATTCGATACATCGCCGGCGGGTGTGGATCAATCGTGACCAGACGACGGGCTTCCTGTGGCCGGATATTATTGGCCCAGGCATGTGCAGCGCCTAGAAAGTATTGTTGATCCGGCGTAAATCCGTCGATGGTTTTCGCCTGTTTCCAGGCATCGGATGCATGGAACGCACGCAAGGCAAGAATCAGGCCGCCCAGATCGGCGGTGGCTTCTCCTACCACAAGCTTACCGTTTACTTTCATGCCATCGGCGATTTTATATTGTGAAAACTGCTGTGCAATGCAGGCGGTGGCTGCCTTGAACTTTTCCAGATCCTCCGGTGTCCACCAGTCATGCAAATTGCCCTGCTCATCAAATTTGGCTCCCTGATCATCAAAGCCGTGGGTTATCTCATGACCAATCACAAATCCAATCGATCCGTAATTCACCGCAGCCGGGGCATTTGGGTCAAAGAAAGGGGGTTGCAAAATGCCGGTGGGAAAGTTTATGTTGTTCATGGATGGGTTGTAGTAGGCATTGATGGTTTGAGGAGTCATTTCCCATTCTGTCCGGTCAACCGGTTTGCCAATTTTGTTTAAATCGCGTTTGACCAGAAACTGGTTGGCGCGGATAACGTTCAGCACGTAGGGGCCTCTATCAATCATTAATGTAGAGTAATCCCACCATTTGTCAGGGTAACCAATTCGCTCGCCCATAAGGTTTAGTTTCTCAATGGCTTTGCTGCGAGTCGCCGGGGTCATCCATGACAGGGTTTGCAAATCATCTTGCAGTACCTGGCGAATTGATTTCACCATGTCGAGGATTTCCTGT
>CAZDYY010000368.1:0-2297 GCA_964509745.1 uncultured Legionella sp.
GATGATAAACGGTGAAAAATTGCTTGGGCTGTTTTTGCAGGTTTACCAGCTGGAACCTGTGAAAAAAGTACTGGTCGAAGCAGGTTATAGCGATGTGGTCAAGCGAATTCCGGATTTATCGCCTGATTGTCTGCCCCCATTTGGACAATTATCGATTCAGCAGTCGATTGGTTTGGTCAAGGTGCTGGGGCATCCGGAATTTTCTGATTATTTAAATGCTTTGCCAGGCAACACCACGCTGGCAGAACTGTGTGCCTGGCTTGAACCGGGAGCAGAGGTGCCTGATGATGCACGCGAGGCCGTAAAAAAGCTCAAGGACTATGAAGCAGATGGTGAGCGCACGAAACAATCCTTGCTGTCTCTGAAGAATGATTTCACCCTCACCATGGAAAAATTGAAATCATATCAGGCAAGGTTGAAACCACTGCCGCAGGTTGAGCCGAAACCAGTGCAGCCACCCCGGAAGGAGGGGTTTCCGTGGAAGATGGTGGGTATGGCTTTCGTGTGGGCGGGTGTTATCGCGCTGAATGTCGTCCTGTTTTCCATTCCGTTGTTAATCACAACGGCCTTGCTGGCATTAACGGTGGCCTGGCGGCATTTCAGTCAGCAAAATCCATGGCAGGCAAAAGCCGTGAAACCGGATGAAATAGAAGACCTGGTGGCCCCGCCGGTGTGTGTGACAGTTCAGCCAGAAACAGTTGTACGCAAAACGTGGCGTGATGTATACAGCAATGAGCAGTTGAAAGCCCCGGGAGGTTTGGGGTTGTTCGGGAAGACGAAGCCTGTCCCGGAGAGGAAGCCAGTTGTGCCAAGGCAGGCGGTTAACGGGGTTAGCGACCGCCAGGCCAAGCCACCGGTTTAAGTCGTCAGGTAATTATCAATCAACCGGACATCTCCAATCTTCACCGCTGCAAATCGCCGTCCTGCGTGTTCTTCAATATATTCAACATCGACCCCGATTTCGCCCAGTTCGGCGATGATCTGTTCACAGGGGACAGCCTGGTGGAAAATTCGTGCAAACTGATCAGCCAGCTGGCGTTGCTCCGGGTTCAGGCGGCCGTTGCGGGAGCTGAATGCCAGGCCGCTGGTTTCCCTGATGGTAGGACAGGTGATGATGTCGACATCCATGAAAAATGCAGCAGCCATGTCGCGGATTAATTGCAGTTGCATGTAGTCTTTTTCACCAAAGTAGGCGCGGGTTGGTTTGGCAAGATTCAACAGTTTCATGACCACGGTCAGTACGCCGGTAAAGTGTCCGGGACGGTGCTGGCCCTCCATTTGCAGGCTATACCGGTTTTCGCTGATTTGATAACGATAGCCATCGGCATAGATGGTTTTTTCGTCCGGCAGCAGGCAATAGTCGACGCCGGTGCTGGCCAGTATCTCAAGATCTTCATCCAGGGTACGCGGGTAGTGGGTAAAATCAGCCTGTTGATTAAACTGGGTCGGATTGATAAAAATACTGGCGATTGTGCAGTCATTTTCCTGTTTGCTGGTGGTGAATAATGATGCATGGCCAATATGTAAATTTCCCATGGTGGGCACAAATCCGGTAGACAGGTTGGCGGGCAGCGTGGCCCGAACCTGTCTCCATTCATCAAGGTTATGGTAAATTTTCATCTGGATTTATCTCAAAATGCATGATCAAGGGTTGGGAAGTGCGCATGATGGACTTCATTGGCATAGGCGTTAATGCCTTGTTCCAGCAGCGCTTTGCCATCAACGTATTGTTTTACAAATTTGGGTCGCAGTTCGGTCTGCAAGCCCAGAAGGTCATGCCAGACGAGGACCTGACCATCGGTATCTACACCGGCACCAATGCCAATGGTTGGAATACCCAGTGCTTCTGTGATGGTTTTGGCCAGAGCTGCGGGGACGCATTCAATCACCAGTGCAAAGCAGCCGGCGGCTTCGAGCGCCAGAGCCTGCTGGACAAGTTCGTCTGCCTGTTTTTGTTCACGGCCCTGGATTTTATAGCCGCCCAGTTGCAGAACAGATTGAGGTGTCAGGCCGATATGTCCCATGACAGGCGTGCCAGCCGTGACCAGATGGGCAATGGTTCGGCAAACATCAGCATCTCTACCTTCGATTTTCACGGCATGTGCACCAGCCTGGAACAGTTGTCTGACGTTTTGTACGGTGTCAGCCTGGGAGACACGGTGACAAAGAAAAGGTAAATCAGCAATTAAAAACTGTCCGGATAATCCGCGTGCTACAGCTGATGTATGCATCACCATCATTTCCATGGTGGCCATGATGGTGCTGTCGTGGCCATGAACCATCATCGCAACGGAGTC
>CAZDYY010000369.1:0-2292 GCA_964509745.1 uncultured Legionella sp.
AGATATCGAAAATGTCCGCGACGGTGTGCGATCAACCGCACCATGTGCAGGAAGGACGGGGGTTGAGAACGTGTCAGATAGTAGGTGCGGTTGCCAGTCGGGATAAAACCGAACTTGGCAAACATATGTTGGGCGTTGTTCATCATGCCATCTGATAGTTCGTGTCTACCGCTCGCCTCAAGCCCGAGCATTGTAAAGTAGGTGTCCCAGTAGTATTGTTCACCGAAACGGCCTCCAGGCACAATGTATGGCTTCGGTAGGGCTAAAAGTGAACCGGTTGACTCTGGTGCTTCACGTTGCAGCGCGTTCCACATGGTCTGTATATATGCCTCAGGGTCGGACATAGGAGCGGTGGGAGTCGTGGCGTGGGCTGCGGCAAAAGCTTGAAAATACTGGTTGATAAACGTTGTGAGGTCAAAATCTTTGCGGCTCGACTGTTCGCGATATAGTTTGACGATACGGTTGACGGTTTGGTTCGGCACCTGGTCAACAAACGTTTTACCGTCAGGGTGGACTCGGCTTAGCTGGACCATACTAAACAACTCACCGAGTGCTTCATCTGGAGATTTTTTGACCGGCTCAAGTGTTCGTTTTGTAGCTCCGACCGCCGACCGGAGGAGATTGAGGGAAACTTTGAGCGGGTTTTTGTTCATATACCCATATAAAAGGAGAGACGGATGCGTGTCAAAAGATAATGCATAACTATACTAAACGCTCATGTTTGTGATGTTGGTTGTAGGATGAGATAATCAGTTAATTCCTTACATCTATCGATACCTGAAGGGGACGCACATGGCACGCAAAGGGCTAGAAAAGGAGCTTGTCGACGCTCTCATCGGTTGCTATGCTGATCGACTGGATAAGAAGGTCACTTCAAGCGCGTTAGGTCTGGCGACCTCCTCCTTCTACAGCAATAACCTCATGTCTACGTGGGAGTGGGGTCTTGTGAAACGAGCGCTTAAGCTTGAGAGTAACGACCAGGTTCTCGAGTATATCGTCAAGCATCCAGCCGTAGTGCACCTCACGAGGTTCTATCCACGGGCAAAGCTGGTCATTGTGGACGAGTCCACGTATCCTAGTCTTCGGTTCCAGCAGCCTGCCGGATATCCCTAAGTGCCGAAAGCCAACAAAGAGTCTATCAGAAGTAGAGCCCGCTCCTTCTGTATGGGCTCTATTTCTTTTGATATTAAAAAGTCGATAAATTTGGTGGGGTGGTTGGCGATACTAACGACCAATACATTAATCTCTTATTTCTGGTGGGGGTGGTTGGGTTTGGTGGAGCCGAACGAAGACAGATGCGAGCTTGCTCGGCATCTGTCGAGGAGGCGGAAGAGCGAAGCGATACCAACGACTAATACATTAATCTCTTATTTCTGGTGGGGGTGGTTGGGTTTGAACCAACGACCAATCAGTTATGAGCCGACTGCTCTAACCACTGAGCTACACCCCCTTAAGACCAGAAATAAATTATCAATGTACCTAACGATCAGTTAGTCGCTTCGCTCTTCTGCTTGTTTGCTAAGAAAATGCTACGCGCTTTCTTAGCTGCACTGCGCTACACGATCCAACTGCTCCTGCATCGGTTGATGCAGCCGTGTCGAACGACCCGGTAACCACTGAGCTACACCCCCTCAACCAGAAATAAGGTATCAAACAGTGGACGTTCGCGTACTAGTATAACAGATAGGATCTGGCTTATTATGCCAAAAAAAGCTATAGTATTAAACAGATATCTCTAAAATCAAAAATACTATGCAACACCTCCTTCACCGGTATCGACACTACCTGACGATCCAGAACGGTACTATCGTCCTGGCTCTTCTTATTGCGATGGGGTGGATGTGGGGAACGGTCCAAACGCTGCAAAAAAACTTTACCTATCAGCAACAGGTCGACACGCTTACGGAAAATGTTGAGCTCGAGGAGCTGCGCAACCAAAACTTACAGTTTCAGCAGCGATACTTTAAAAGTGATGAGTTTTTGGAACTTAGCGTACGTCAACGGCTTGGCAAAGCTAACCCCGGTGAAAAACTCATCATCTTACCAGACTCACGGGCTATCGTCGATGAGGCTAGTGCAACCACAGACACGCTTCAGCGAGTCAGACCAAGTAACCTGTCGCAGTGGATGCAATTCTTTTTTGGAGACAAAGGCCAGTAACCCTCACGGGGTTGTCAAATCACCTCTGATGAGGTAGGATAATGTTTGGTAAATGCACCATAGGTGACAACGCGGGGTGGAGCAGCCAAACATTATCCTACCTCATCAGAGGTGATTTGACAACCCCGTGAG
>CAZDYY010000370.1:0-2290 GCA_964509745.1 uncultured Legionella sp.
GTCGTAACGGTAACCGGAGCATGGAGCGGCGCCACGGTGACCGGAGCCGACGGCAGTTATTCATTTGCCTATGTCTTTCCAGGCGAGGTGTCGCTTACCGCGGCCAAGGCCGGCTACGAGCCCGTCACCGGTACCGGGACTGTATTCGCCAGGACCAAGCTGACTTTTGCACCCCGCCTCAGCACTACCCCATCGCAAGTCACTACGGGGACCCTGGTCGGAAGGGTCGTCGAGAGTTATTTCGGGCTCCCCATAGGACACCTGCCTGAGGAGCCTGGAGTAACCATCACGGTTTCCGGTGGCATTTCGGTCGTGCCCAATGCTAATGGCTACTTCACGATTCCTGAGCTTCTCCCCAATACCTATCAGGTAACTGTCGGCATGAACGGGTTTGCCAGCCGGACATTCAGGGTAGTTGTCGTAGCGGGCGGGACTATGGATCTTGGGACGATACGCCTTGAGATGTCCCTTGCAGAAATGACGCTGACGGGCAAGGTGACTGATGCGACTACCGGCGAGCCAATCCCCGACGCAGAGGTGGCCATAGTCGGGACTGACTTCGCCGGGCGCTCTGATTTTGCGGGGACCTACGGGATTCAGGGTATTAAGGTAGGTGCCGACGTCACTCTAAGGGCCTCCGCAAACGGTTACATTGGAAGGTCCTTCCTTATGCGACCGGCTCCCTGGACAAAGACGATCAACATCTCGCTAATGCCGCAGGTTACTACCGGCAGCCTCACGGGCGCCGTCGTCGACGCATCTTCCGATCTACCCTTGGAAGGGGTGACCATTACGCTCCTTGAAGATCCCGCGGTCAGCACCGTTACCAACAGCGCCGGTGCATTCACCTTGAAAAACGTAAAGCCCGGTTCCCAAAAAGTGAGTTTGACGCTTGACGGGTATGCACCGCGCGTACTGACCACCGCTATTACGCTCGGGGCCGTAAGCAATGTCGGTGACATCCAACTCTCCGTTGCGACCCTTGCCGCGTCTATTCAAGGCATGGTATGGGACGCGGCGACCAACACCCCCTTTGCCGATGTCACCATGAAGGCAACCGGGACGGGCAGCCTGCAGAGCGTCACTGCGGCAGACGGAAGGTTCAAGATCGACAACGTCGAACCGGGCGAGGTGACCGTTGCCACAGGTCTGGTATCCAAGCCGGGATACAGCAGCGCACGTCTTACCGGGACTTTGGAGCCTGGTGGAGTGCTTGTTTTTAACCCCGTACTGGCGAAAACAATCCCCGCCACCATCGACCTCACTATCGGAAGCGGCAAGGATCTGTATAAAGCTGGCGAAACGGTAGATATCACTCTTAACCTGCAGAACAAACAGGGGGCGGCCACGGTTGCCAACGTGTATGTTAGGGTGATTGACCCCAATGGCTCCACTGTCTATGAGAAAAGCATTGCCGTTGATTTGGCCGCTGACGGGACGGCTGATTTGCCGTTAAGCTTTGATTTGCCTGTTACAGCCCAAAAGGGCGGTTACATGATCGTCGCTGATGCCTATGCGGTCAATGGCTCCATGCTCAACCGGGCTGCAGTTGGTTTTGGCGTGGCAGTCAGCCAGGTCGCGGTAACGCCGACACTTCCGGCCGTCTTCTCCGCAGGTGCTAATGCGATCTCGTTCCATCTCAGCAACACCGGCACCGTTGTCGTATCGGCCGGCAGTATCAGCGTCACTCTGAAGGACCCCGATGGCCAGGTTGTATCCACCTCGTCGTTGCCGTTTGGCCTCGATCCGGGACAGAGCATCAACCTCACCCAGACTCTGTCGATCCCGTCCCTGAAATTCGGCAACTATACCCTTTCCTATGCCCAAAGCGACGAGACGAAGACGGGAGCCGTTACGGACCTTTTGCTCCCCAATACGTATGCAGTCACCGCACTCTACGACGATGCCTCGCACCATATCCGCGGTACCGCGAACCTGTCGGTAACCTTGAGCAATACCGGTAGATTCAATATCCTCTCCTCCGTGTCGACCGACCCGGCGGTTGCCGTCTCCGTAACCTTGCCTGATGCGCCATATTCAGAGACGAAGAACCTTTCCTCCGTCCCAGGCGGGAATTCAGGAGGCGGGCTGCTTTACAGTTTCGCCATACCGGAAACCATGACCGCCGGACAGCACGCAACTAAAATCACCGTCACCCTTCCATCTGGTTCGACGCTGTCGCAAACGGCATATCTGGCAATCACGGAATCATCCCTTTCCCTGTCACCGATTCAGGCCGCATACGCTGTTGGTGACGTCATCCGGCCCGTGTTTTCCAACAGCGGCGGGG
>CAZDYY010000371.1:0-2288 GCA_964509745.1 uncultured Legionella sp.
CTGGTTTTTTAACGAGAGTGTCGCGTAGCGCTTGAACTGTGAAAATTGCAGGTAGGCAAGGCGCAAAATCAGCACCAGCGAGCACATAATCAGCAAGGCAACCAGCAAGCTCAAACGAAATTGATTCAGCTGTGAGTCCAGTGCATCATTGCCTGTGTGTCTGTTTGTGCGTCCGGGTTGCCAACGTTTTGCCATGTTATTCGATGCGGTCTTGCCAGAGGCTTTCGAGGTTATACATGGCACGGGTTTCTGCTTGCATCACGTGGACAATGAAATCACCGAAATCAATCAGGGCCCAGTCACCGCTTTCAAGGCCGGTATGGTTTATTGCAGGCATGCCGGCGGCTTTCATGTGTTCCATGGTATGGGAGGCAACAGCCTTGACATGACGGGATGAACGGCCGGTACAGATGATCATGTAGTCAGTGATTGAGGTATGTTGACTGACATCAATGACGACAACGTCACTGGCATGTATGTCATTCAGAATGTTGATAAGTGTGTTTAACTGCGGGTTTGTATCTTGCATATTATGGTTGTCAACTCATGGTCAAATTTCAGGTATTATCAGGATCGACGGGAGTATAACAGGAATTGTGTTTACATACAAAAGGGGAAAACACCGGTAATTTTATGTTAAACTGAATTTCGTTCTGTCTAAACTGCGAGCCCGTGTGCAAACAATCCAGGTCAAGCATCCGCCATCATTACGCATATTTTTCGCAACCGAAATGTGGGAACGGTATGGGTTCTATGTTGTGCAAACACTGCTGGCATTATATCTGGCACTGCATTATCACTGGCTGGACAAAAATGTATATGAACTGGTGGGTTCCTTTACCGCGTTGACCTATCTGTCACCATTGGTGGGTGGCTGGATAGCCGATCACTGGCTGGGACAAAAGCGGACCATTCTGGTGGGTGGCGTGGTGTTGCTGTTCAGTTACCTTGGCTTGAGCATGACGGCTTCTGATCACACATTAACCTGGTCACTGGCAGCGATTGCTGTGGGGACGGGCTTGCTTAAACCGAACATTTCATCGTTGCTGGGGAATGAGTATCCGCAAGGATCGCCGCAGCGGGAAAAAGGCTTCATGATTTTTTATATGGGGTTAACCACCGGGATTATTCTGGGCACAACCTTGCCCAGTTATCTGAGTGAACAGCTTGGCTGGCCTGCTTCATTTCTGAGTGCTGTTGTCGGCATGGTGATGGCCGTTGCGATTTTTTCCTTTGGTATTTTTCGTTATCGCATCGAAGACTATCACCCGTATGAGTTTCAATTCAAAAATATAGTGATGTCTGCCTTGCTGTGTCTGACGTTGTGGCTGGCCTCTTTTTACATTTTGAATTATCCGGTGCTGGCTGATGCGGTATTTTGTGCCGTCGCTTTATTTTCAGCGGCTTATTTTCTCTATTGTGTAAAATGCGAAAGCGTGGAACAGGCTCGTCAAACGATTGTCATTGGTTTGTTATGCCTGATATCCGTCGTGTTCTGGGCATTTTATTTCCAGATGTTTTTATCGTTTACCCTGTTTATTGTGCGCGTGGTAAAACCCACTTTATTTGGCATTCATTTTCCGCCGCCTTATTATGTCGGCATTCAGAGTGCCGGCATGATTATTCTCGGGATTATTCTGGTGCGTGGCAAAAGTAAATTGAATCAAATGCAACAAGGCATCAGTACAGGTAACAAGTTTCTGAGCGCCATGTATTCGATGGCTATTGCCTATACGATACTGGTGCTGGTCTGTCATTTCAGTGTATCCGGTGGTTTGATATCGCCACTGTTTATTATTCCGGCCTATCTTCTCATTTCACTGGCTGAGATGTTATTATCACCCGTTGGTTTATCCGCAGTCACGATGCTGGCCAGCCGGAAAAAAGTCAGTACCTTGATGGGTATTTTCCTCGCATCTCTCGGGGTTGGTGGTTTTTTATCCGGTAAACTGGCTGCAATCACTGCAATTCCAGCGGGCGAGTTGTCAACGATGGAATTGAAGGTGCATTATTCGGCGGCCTTTACCCAGTTGTTGTATGTTCTGGCTGTTGCGACACTGCTTTGTGTGGTTTTAAACTATATTATCAAGCGTCTGTTGAGGGCTTGATATTCTTGAAAGACATAATTTTTTCCAGGGTGATTAATGGGTAGTGCGGCGTCAACTCCGAAAAGTCATGCGAAGCCATTTTTAAAACAAATCAATCGGTTTGGGGCTGAATTTGGTTCAGCTATCAGTCAGGACTCGTTCTCGTTTTTTCATGCATTATGGCGAAATGTTCCTGAAGCG
>CAZDYY010000372.1:0-2270 GCA_964509745.1 uncultured Legionella sp.
CCGCCACACCAACCGTTGATACACCTGATTTACCCGCTACCACACCAGCAAGCCCCGCTGCTTTATCGATCATCGTCATTCTCCATAAATTGATCCAGTTTCTTTTCATAGTCCTGATACTTTAATACAGCATACAAATCTTCCCGTGTTTGCATGGTATCCAGAATATCACGCTGGGTCCCGCGGGAGATAATTGTTTGATAAACAGTCAATGCTGCTGCCGACATGGCGCGAAACGCACTGAGTGGATATAGAATCAGTTGAATACCGGCAAGCAACAGTTCATCACGGGTAAACAAGGGAGTTTTGCCAAATTCGGTTACATTTGCCAGAACAGGTACAGTCAATTGTCGGGTAAATTCCCGGTAATCATCAAGAGTCAGCATGGCCTCGGGGAAAATCATATCCGCACCACACTCCACATAAAAGGCAGCCCTTTCAAACGCGGCACGCATACCTTCCACGGCAAGCGCATCGGTGCGCGCCATAATCACAAAATCATCGTCCTGCCGGGCATCAACAGCGGCCTTGATGCGATCACCCATTTCGTGCATGGAAACAATGGCTTTATTTGGTCGGTGCCCACAACGTTTTGCCGCCACCTGATCTTCGATATGAATCGCCGCAACGCCTGAACGTTCCATCAATCTCACAGTTCGGGCAATATTGAAGGCATGCCCCCAGCCGGTATCCACATCAACCAGCAAAGGTAATGGACACGCCTGGGTAATACGGCGAGCGTCCTCCAGCACTTCTTCAAGACAAGTCATGCCCAGATCGGGCAAACCATACGATGCATTGGCTACACCGGCACCTGACAAATAAATGGCTTTGGCACCAGATTTCTGTGCAAGGAGGGAGGTATACGCATTGATTGTACCGAGTACCTGCAATGGTGCATGTTCATTGACTAATATTTTAAATTGCTTGCCCATTGAAGCTGGCATGATAATCACTCCCTGTACTTATACGCCACAACCAGAATCAGCTTGTTTGATGTTGCGGCTACCCTGCCTGCAACACCCGTTTTGCAGCCTGGATGGTCTGTAAAATATCACTCTCCTGATGTGCACTGGACACAAATCCTGCCTCATACATGGAGGGCGCAAAATAAACCCCATTGTTCAACATGCCATGATAAAACCGGACAAACTGTTTTTCATCGGCGGCTGCCATATCAGAATAATCCAGAATACAGGATTTATCACTAAAGCAAAACCCGAACATGCCACCCAGTGCACTGGCGTAAAATGGTATATTCAATGAAGAAGCAACATCTTTCAGTCCATTGATCAATAATTCAGACATTTTGGTTAAATGATTATAAAAACCCGGTTTTTCAATTTCAGTTAATGTCGCCAGTCCAGCAGCCATCGCCAGTGGGTTGCCAGTCAATGTGCCGGCCTGATAGACAGGACCAACAGGGCTCAAATAATCCATAATGGCTGATT
This sequence comes from uncultured Legionella sp., assembly GCA_964509745.1. GTDB lineage: Bacteria > Pseudomonadota > Gammaproteobacteria > Legionellales > Legionellaceae > DDPF01. Next base: position 1,452 of record CAZDYY010000372.1, read on the forward strand.
TGCCACCCAGCGCACCCACCGGCATTCCCCCGCCAATAACTTTGCCCAGCGTGGTCAAATCCGGTGTAATTTGATAAACAACCTGAGCACCACCCAGTGCAACACGAAAACCCGTCATCACTTCATCAAAAATCAACACCGCATTGTATGCATCGCATAATGCCCGCAAGCCTTGTAAAAATTCCGGTTGCGGCAACACCATACCCATATTACCGGCAACAGGTTCTACAATCACTGCGGCTATATCAGTACCAAATGTTTCAAATAAACGTGATGTCTGTTCCAGATTATTAAAATCTGCCGTTAATGTGTGTTCAGCTATACTGGACGGTATGCCCGGGCATGACGGAATGCCGAGCGTTAACAGGCCTGAACCGGCTTTAACCAGAAGGCTGTCGCTATGGCCATGATAGCATCCGTTAAATTTGATAATTTTCGATTTGCCGGTATACCCGCGCGCAAGGCGAATTGCCGTCATGGTGGCTTCTGTCCCGGAGTTCACCATTCTGATTTTTTCAATCGATGGCATCAGCTGGATAATTTTTTCCGCCAGCTTTATTTCAAGCTCGGTGGGCGCACCAAAACTTGTGCCGGAATGCAAAACGTCTGTCACAGCAGCAATAACAGCCGGATGGCAATGCCCCAGAATTAACGGACCCCAGGATCCAACATAGTCGATATAGGTTTGATCATCCACATCAATCAGACATGCCCCCTTTCCCTGTTTGAAAAACAGCGGCTCACCACCGACACCTTTAAAAGCACGTACAGGCGAATTAACACCGCCGGGGATAGAGGTCTGGGCTTTGGCAAATAATT
>CAZDYY010000373.1:0-2269 GCA_964509745.1 uncultured Legionella sp.
GCTCATTTCTGTCTGGTGGGAAATGATGATGATGGTCATTTTTCCGCGTAACTGGTTCAGGGCTTGCTGGATCTTGAGAATGTTTTCACTGTCCAGCGAGTTGGTGCTTTCATCCAGAATTAAAAGCTCCGGTTTCATTAACAAGGCCCTGGCCAGTGCAATGCGCTGTCTCTCGCCGCCAGACAGGCGAATTCCGCGGTCTCCCAGCATGGTATCCAGTCCATCTTCCAGTTCTGCAACAAAGTCTGCCGCCGCAAGGCGCAAGGCGTTCCATAATGCCTTGTCGTTCTGCTGCGGGCTAAACAGCGTCAGGTTATCCCGGATAGAGGCATTGAACAGAAAAACTTCCTGTGTCACGTAGGCAACACTTTTTCTCCAGGCACTGGTGTTGCCCGGTCGCAAAATTTGATCATCAATTAATATCAGGCCTCCGGTTGGCTCCAGCAGGCCGACGATTAAATCAGTCAGGGTCGACTTTCCGGATCCGGACGGGCCAACAATTGCGGTGGTGGTGTTTTTTTCCAGTTGTGCCGACAACTGGTGAATGACAGGCTCATCACTTGTTGCATATTGGAAGCTGACCTGATGAAGCGAGATGGCATGTTTAAATGACAATGTCCCTGCATTGTCTTCAGATGATATTTCCTGATGGGTCATACAGTCTTTTATCAGGCGATTGACGTCATTGTATGCTGGAAGTTGATGCGCTATTTTTTGATAGGTTTGCTGGGTACTGGAAACCATGGGCAATACTTTCGCAAATACAATGAGCAGCAGTAACAGGGAACTCAGGGGGACGAAAAATACATTGAGCGCGGTATACAGCAACAGGCAGAATAAATTGAACGAACTGCAGGCATAAACAAACCGGCTTTGGGCAGTGACCTGTGTCAGGCGCTGGTTTTGATTTTCCATCGAGGTGCCAATGGTGACGAGCTCATTGATAAAGGTGGTTTCAAGTCCTGATCCCTTGATCATTTTTAATGCACCAAATTGCTCGGTGATGGATTGATGTATGGTCTGGTTTTGGCGTAGTTGACGAACACCGGCTCTGGATGTCAGGCTGTGCAGGGGCAGCATGATACTCAGAAGAGAGCCTGCACATGCAATCGCCAGCAGTGCCATGGGCCAGGATAAAATAAACGCCAGACCGGCATAAACACTGACAAGCACCAGGTTGTTGATCAACGTGAGCAGCAGGCTGTTACAAACCGATATGGCCTGAATCTGGCTGGTCAGGCTGCATAGCAGGTCAGACATTTTTCGTTCCACAAAAAATGACCATTGGGTTTGTAATAATTTCCGGTGTAATTGTGTGCGCAAATGGCAGATGTATTCTTCCTGCAAGGTTGACTCGACGACCTGTTCTGCATAGGCTACCAGCGCAGCACTGCATGCGATGGCAATGTAGCAGAGAAGCAGGTTTGGTATATCAAGTGACAAATGCAATTGCTGAAAAATCCAGCTGATGGCCTGCGTAATCCCGTTGTCGGCACCGTTCCCCGTTGAGAAGCCTGCAAGCTGCAGCAGGGGGAGAATGAGTAAAAGCCCTGTAATTGACATGATGCTTTTGGCCAGGGAGAGGCTGAGTGACAGCCATGCTCGGGATGGGTTGAACCGGAATAGATCGGTTAGCAGATGGCCAATGAGAGATATTTTCATTCTGAATTCACCACCAGTTGATGTTCCGCTGTTGTATTGATTTGTAGTTTACGGAATAAAAACAAGGGGCGCAATATCATTTTTTTGCCATTTCCACCCGGTCTCTGCCCGTTTGTTTGGCAAAGTAAAGTGCCTCATCAGCAGAGCGAATCAACTCTTCCATATTCGATCCATGTTTCAATGATTCTGAAAGGCCAATGGAGATAGAAACTGGCGGCAATACCTGACCTGCAAATGAAATGTTTGCTGCCTTGATTTTTTCACGGATATCCTCGAGTTTTGGAAGCGCTGTTTCCATATCCATATTGGTGAGCATCAGTACAAATTCTTCGCCTCCAAAGCGGCAGGATATATCACTGTCACGGGTATTTTCTTTTAATATTTCACCAACCAGTTTGAGCACTTCATCGCCGGCATTGTGTCCGTAATTGTCATTGATTTGTTTGAAAAAATCGATATCCAGCATAACCACTGTAAGCGGAGATTTGTCGCGTACAGCGCGCTGTAATTCCCGTGGGAGGGTTTCATCCAGATAGCGGCGGTTATATAAACCGGTTAATGGGTCACGGATGGTTTGTTCCTGTAAAATTTCATGCAAGCGGATGTT
>CAZDYY010000374.1:0-2243 GCA_964509745.1 uncultured Legionella sp.
ACGGATACTCACCATCAGACCCTTTCTAAAATGGGCAGGAAATAAATATAACTGCCTTAACCAGATATCAAGTTCATTGCCAGAAGCCGATCGCCTGATTGAGCCATTTACAGGTTCCGCTGCGGTGTTTTGCAATACCGATTATCCGAATTATTTACTGGCTGAAGAAAACAAGGATTTAATCAATCTGTTTCAGCACCTGAAATCAGAAAAAGAGCAATTTATCACTTATTGCAAACAATTTTTTTTACCGGAAAATAATTGCTCAATTCGCTATTATGAACTGCGACAACAATTTAACCTGTGTACCGATCCTCACGAACGATCTGCCTTGTTTTTATATCTGAACAAACATGGTTATAACGGCTTGTGTCGATACAGTAAACGCAGTGGATTTAACGTCCCGTTTGGCCGCTACACCAAGCCGTATTTCCCGGAAAATGAAATGCGATTTTTCTACAAAAAAAGCCAGAATGCCACGTTTCTTCAATGCGACTTTCGCATCACATTCACGCACGCAACACCTGGTGATTTGATTTACTGTGATCCACCCTATGCACCTCTTCAGCAACGTTCAAACTTTTCAACCTATACTGACAAGGAATTCGGTGAATCAGAACAAATTATTTTGGCTGATCTTGCACGCAAAACGGCCGCGCGAGGAATTACGGTAATTATTTCCAATCATGATACTGACTTTACCCGAGAACAATATTCTGGTGCAGACATCAAGTCATTTGCAGTGAAACGATCCATTAGCTGCCAGGCTTCAGCACGTGCGCCAGTGAAAGAATTACTGGCTATTTTTCGTGGATGATGCCCGGGTTCACGCCTTGGCCAACCCCGACTTGTCCTTCAAAAAAAATGCAACAAACAGCACCAGCAACAGGGAAACGGGCAGAATCGAGAGCGCCATTTGATAATCGCCTGCAGCGTAGATATATTCGCCGGATATCAGCTGACCATGACCAAACTTGTCCAGCAAGGCACCTACCATTGGCTGGAATATCACCCCGCCCAGAGTCACAATCATATTCGCCGCAGCAAACACAGTACCCGATAAATCAATACCGCTATTTTCCTTGGCCATGATAAAAATAATGATTTCAGTGCCACTGAATAGCCCATACAGAAACATCAGGACATTCAATGCAATATAGGACAAACCAGGATAGTATAAAACTGTACTAATACAAACCAGTGATAAAAAAGCACCCGTCACAAGGGGAAGAACCCTTCGTCCGGTTTTATCTGAAAAATAGCCAGCCAGAGGCGCTCCGACCGCCCAGCCAATGAACAATGCAGAAATCGTCTTTGCTGCCTGCATTTTGGTAAGATGATGCGCCTGCACAAGATATGCGTTTCCCCATAACTCACCAAAAACAGACAGGGATGTGTAAAGACTGGCGCCAACAAAGGCAATCAGCCAGATTTGGGGCGACACCATGACACGTCCAATGTTTCGATAAAAATCACGCAAGGTTTGTGTTTTAATCGCCGATCCACCCGGCCCATCACGCACAACAAGGAAGATCAGCGAGGTCAATAATATCCCGATTACCACCATTGACATCAAAACATAATTCAAACCCATGGTGGCAGCCATGTCCGTAATTTTTACCTCGCCATACACCAGGCCCAGCATACCTAAAGTCGTCATTAAACCCGCTACCAGAGAGAAATAACGACGGGGTAACCAGTGCACAGCAAGCGATAAAACGCCAACAAAGGCAAAAGCAGAACCAAAACCGACCAGAAAACGGCCAGTACCGGCAATCGACAGCGATGAAGAATAGCTGAACATAAACGAACCAAGCGTGCAACACAGGCAAGCCAGCGACAGCAAGCGTCGCGGGCCATACCGGTCCATCAAGATCCCCACCGGAACTTGCATGGGCGAGTAGGCAAAATAGTACAATGCCGACAACTGCCCGAACGTTGAGGCGGAAATATGCCCGAACGCTGCACTCAATTCCCCCTGCAATACGCCGGGAATGATACGCAAAATAAACTCATAACAGTAAAACAGCGCAGCAATGGCGCAGATAATACTGCCCATTACCAGCTGTTTACGTGAAACAATATTAGCGCTTTGCATGCGCATGGGTTTCCTTTACAAAACAAATGAGAATAGCCGCGATAGCAATACCCATCGGGATAATTGACAAGGCAAACTGATAGTCTCCGGCAGTATACAGTTGCTTCATGCTGTCAACCGGAATGCTTTGAACTGCTTCGGCTGC
>CAZDYY010000375.1:0-2221 GCA_964509745.1 uncultured Legionella sp.
GGATGGATCCCCGCCTTCGCGGGGACGACATTTTAAAAATTGTCATGTACACAGAAAAAACGTTGTCAAGACTGTTTTTTTCTATTTTATTTGGATATGATGTTAAGGCAAATTTTTTGTTCCAGCTCCCTCCCCGGATTGTGGATAACTTTACAGTCACGTCTTAAACCAGATCAATCAAAACACCTTTGTTCTGACAATATCTTATTGAAAAAATTAATGTTTATGGATTGTTAGCATTTAAAACCAACCCGGAATTATCCACAAAATCTGGGGATAACTCTGTGTGCAGAATGTTAAACGCAATGGAAACCCATGGTATGACACCCTTGCACGGAATTGACCCGCCACTTGCATGGAAAAGTATAATTGAAGAACACATCAATATCACGATAAGATAGGGTAAGTATTTAACAGCCCAATGGAACCCCATGCAACAAGAGAAACGATACAGCGAGGCAAAAAAAGTCACCTTGCTTGGTGCGGTGATCAATGCCTTGCTTGGCTTCATCAAACTTGTCGGCGGGATTGCCTTCCACTCCCATGCCCTGGTTGCTGACGGCTTTCATTCCTTTGCCGACCTTGTCACTGACGCAATGGTACTTTTCGCCTCCAAATATGGCAGCCAGGATGCCGATGACACACATCCCTACGGACATAAACGCATTGAAACTGCAACAACCTTCATTCTGGCACTGTTACTGATTCTTGCCGGTGCCGGTATTGCCTGGGACTCAATTGATGAAATCATTCACAAACAATCCACCATTCCAGGCTTTCTGGCGTTGCCTGTTGCAATCCTGTCCATTTTGGCAAATGAGGCATTATTCCATTACACCCGTTACGTTGGCAAACGTATTCATTCGGATTTGATCATAGCGAATGCCTGGCATCACCGATCAGACGCAGCCGCATCAGTTGTTGTCTTGATTGGTTTGATCGGCAGTTTAACCGGGTGGATCTGGTTTGATGCTGTCGCAGCGATTGTTGTAGGCTGCATGATTATTCAAATGGGATTAAGCTATGGATGGAATAGCATAAAAGAGCTGGTTGATACAGCAGTAGGTCCTGAATTACTGACAGAAATCGAGCAAATCATTCGCAGCATCGAGGGTGTGCAAAAAATTCACCAGTTGCGCACACGCATGATGGGCGGCGATATCTTTATCGATGTACATATCATGGTTTCTCCCTCCATCTCTGTTTCTGAAGGGCACTTTATTGCCCAGCACGTCCATCTCGCACTGATAGAACGAATCGAGCGCGTCAAGGATGTTACCGTTCACGTTGACCCGGAAGATGACGAAAATTGTGAGCCGTCCTTTCACTTGCCAAACCGGCAAGCCATCGAACTGGAATTTTTAAAAAAATGGCGCGACGATTACCCGGAGATTCAACACTGGATTTTGCACTATCTGGGCGGCTCTTTGTCCATTGACCTGATCTGCGAACAATCATTCGACCAGATAGATGAGTTACAACAACGAATTGAAGATGATCTTGCAACGCAGACCAATATTACCAGCGTACGTTTATTGAGGCATACCGCAACGCTTGCTATACTCCGCACCAGTCACTCTTGAGGATTACCCCCTATGGCCACGGCCACATTAAAACTATTTTTTGCACTCAGCATCCTGACTGTAATCCTGCTGGCAGGCTGGTATCCATTTAAAAAGCGCATGAGCGGGGAAGAGCACTTTGATTTTCCAATTGGCGAAACACTGGCTACCGGTGTATTTCTTGGTGCCGCCATGCTGCACATGCTGCCTGAATCCAATGCCATGTTTAACATCATGGGCTACCATTATCCATTTGCCTATCTTGTCACTGGCGGGATTTTTCTGCTGTTCCTGTGGCTTGAGCATATCGGCAAGGAACTATACCATCACCATGACAAAACCCACCCTGCCTTTGCGATTCTTGCCTGGCTGATGTTGTCCATTCACTCTCTTGTACTCGGTACGGCGTTGGGGTTAAGTCATGACTATGGTTTGATTATCATGTTGTTCCTGGCCATTATTACGCATAAATGGGCAGAAAGTTTTGCCATTGCCATGCAATTAAATAAAAGTGCCCTGACGGCAAAAAACAGCGTTTTACTTTTCATTGTGTTTGCCCTGATGTCACCGCTTGGCATCTTCATTGGCTGGTATTTTGGTCGAGGGGTAGAAACCAACTCCCTGATGGATCCCATCTTGCTTGCCGTCTCTGCAGGCAC
>CAZDYY010000376.1:0-1346 GCA_964509745.1 uncultured Legionella sp.
CGGGTCGTCGTAGTCGTCGGCCACAGCGATCCAGCCCTCGGTACGCTGGCTGGCGATGTAGGCATGCCCGGCGTCGCGCTGGGCATCAATCGAGTTGTATTCCTGGTCCAGTCCTTCTTCGCTGGACTTGCGCGTGTAAACCGCGCAGCGCATGCGGCGTTTCAATACTTCGCTCATTTGGAGCCGCCTTTCTTGGCGGTGGATTTGGCGGCGTAGTCCTTGAGTCCAAAAAAGACAGGCCCAGACCAGCGGCTGCTGGTGATCTCTCGCGCAATCATCGAGAGGCTGCGGTAAGGGCGACCTTCAAATTCGTACTGGCCGTCGGCCGTGGCGATCACCTGGTGCACCTTGCCGTGGTACTCGCGTGTGAACAGTGTGCCGGGCGTGGGGTGGAAATCCCGGTCACGCTTTCTGAGCTTGCCGGTGGCAATCAGCGAGGCGATCTTCTTGTTGTTGCGATCCAGCAGCCCCGGGTCGACCTTGCGGAATTCGACCTCCTGAAGTTTGTAGGCAAGCTGGCGCTCTAGAAACTGCCGGTTGTGGGTGGGCGTCTCCCCGTTGAACAGTTTTCTCCACAGGGCTTTGATCTCGGGAAATGGCAGGTTGGGCAGTTCATGCACCTGAGCCACCGCAGTCCGGGGTGCGGTTGAGGGCGTTTTGCTGGTTTTCATGTGAACCTCGTTCATTTGTTGATGAGGTCTGTATGAACGCTCTGGTCACCAGAGAAGCCAAGTAAAACTTTGCGCTCAGTGGCAGGTATCTGACGCTTGACCGGGTTTGACTGGCGCAGCCGGACCAGGCCCTTTGCGAGGATGGATGCGATCTCCAGGCGGCGCTGCTCAGGTGTCATGCGCTCTGGCGGGAGGTGGTTGATGCTGTTTTTTAGGCTCATTGGGGAGCGTTCCGTGTTGACAAACTTATGTAACCAAAATTGTCTGCAAGGGCTGCATCCAAGGCCAGCAGGGAGTTGCGGGCTGGTGTGGGTTGGTGCGGGTTCCTGCAGGTTAACGCCTGAAATCATCGAAAAAAAGGTTTTTTGCGATTGAAGACACAAGATCATTGCAAAGTGAACGATCGTTCTCTACAATGATTCCGTGAAGAAAACAATCAACGATCTCGAACACCTGGCCACCTTGCAGGACTATTACGCCCAACACCGGGTGTTGCCCTCGTACACCCGTCTGATGTCGCTCCTGGGGTTCGCCTCTAAGTCCGGTATCAAAAAGGTGCTGGAGCGGCTGGAGGCTGCGGGCATGCTGGGGCGCACCTTGGATGGCGACTGGTCCCCGACCGATCGCTTCTTTGACCGATCGATTGCCAACCTGCCGGTTGCCGCTGGCATGCCC
>CAZDYY010000376.1:1356-2218 GCA_964509745.1 uncultured Legionella sp.
ACGAGGGTGGCGAGCAGATGACGCTGGACCGATTTTTGATCGCCAGGCCAGCCAACACGGTGCTTGTGCGGGTCAAAGGCGACTCAATGATCAATGCCGGGATCCACAGCGGAGATCTGGCTGTGGTCGAGCGGCGCAGCCAGGCCAACCCCGGAGAGGTGGTGGTCGCGGTCGTTGATGATGAATTCACACTGAAAACACTTGGACGAGACAAAGACGGATATCACCTGCTTCCCGCCAACCCGGATTTCCCCACCATCCGGCCCAGCGGCAAACTTGAGATTTTTGGGGTTTTGGTTGGCCTTGTGCGCAAATACACATGAGGCAAACCAACAATGAAAATATTCAACCCTGCACATTTCCTGCGTCACATTTCGATGCCAACCCTGCGCGAATTCACCGACGCGCATCCCCTGGGCCAGAGCCTGGCTATTGACTGGAGCCTGGCGCAAGAACTGCTGCCCACGGTAGTCAATGACGCAGTCGCGTTGCTTGACGCGACTATGCAGGGTGCAGAGATGACGCAAGCCGAGCGCGAGTCGGTTGAATACAAGTTGCACCTCTGGCACGACGACTTGCGCCGCGCACACCTGATGTCCAACGATCTCTCCATCCAAGAGTTTCAGACCTCATGCGCTGGTGATCGCGAGGTGCAAGAGGCATTTGCCAGCCGAGATGCCCGCGAGCAGTCGCTTTGGATGCTGACCTTTCGGGACACCGCATTTCGCAACGCTGAAATGCACATCGCCTTTCAGGCCAAATCCAATGGCAAGTACTGGAAAAAACACCGCATCCAGCCTGGGCTCGACCCAATGCAAGACCGCATCAAACTCGATGCCTTTTGCCACGAGGTGGCCAAGCT
>CAZDYY010000377.1:0-1925 GCA_964509745.1 uncultured Legionella sp.
AACCAAATTCATGCGCAATATATGCCAGTGTTAACGCTACAGCAGCTGGAAAACAAACTGTAAACGTCGCAATGATCACCAGTGGCGCCACCGTATTTTTGGTCATGGTCCATACCAGATCATTCCAGGCCGCCTGTACAGCTTTTTGTTGTTCTTCAGCAAACAATACCGGATCTTTCCTTTGCATTTCTACAATCTTGCATTTTTCACTGTACACACCATACTTGCCGCCTGATAAATACATCGCGATGGCAACATTACTTATCAGAAAACACAGGGGTAACAGTGCTGCAGGTGACAATAAAAAGGCCACCGCAAAACTGGCCAGCAAAATATTTCCGGCAACAATGTAAAACACAAACTCGGAGCGGGCCTTTTCATGCCGCACAGCAAGCTCATCCAGCTGCCTGTTAACCATCAACAAGGCATCCGGATCATTTCGACACAAATCTGACGCTTTCCAGTCAAGCAATTCCTTACGCTTGGCCTTGAAATCGCTGTCAATATTATACAGTGCATAATTTAGCCAGATTATATCAAATACAGTAAATCCAATCATCAGATAATTGGTAACAGGAGCAGCAATACGTAAATATGCAGGAAAAAACTCCCTGTAGGCACTTATCGCATTCACACTGCCCCAGACAACATCATTCACCATTTGGTAATGACGCTTTTTAAATTCCCCGAACAACCGCTCATGCCATTCCAGTTCACGTTCCTTGCCGACAGGGGAAAAGGTGTGCTTCATCATCATGTAGACATTTATCATGAAGCGCACAGCAAAAATACCGACACTCAGCGCGTTATACAGACCCAGCGGAGAATCAAGAATGTCGACATTCAACCGTCCAAACATCGACTCCAGCATACTCAGGTAATGGTACTGACTGGCCAGCATAAGCGATATTTTCACAGTAACCAGTGAAAACCGCGTACTCAGGCGTTGCAAGGTAAGATTTCCAAGCAAACTGATGGTGCGGGAATCACTAAACGGAATTTTTACCAGAGCCTGTGCATCGTCATGAAGCTTCTGGAGCAAAGCCTTCGGCGCAACATCATTCGGGTCTTTATAATCACCCTCGGCTATGCTTTTGCACAATGCCCCATATTCCAGAGCCTTGTCTTCTCCCTCATCACCACGACCCTGATGATAAGTCTGCAACAGAAAGCAAACATGGTAACAATAAAACTGGAATTTTTCCTGTGCTTCAGTAGCCTTTCTGCTCGCTTCATTTTCATTGTTTCGATTTTTTTTGACCTTGACCATCATTGCATACAAATCATTAAACTCATGTTCAATGGACGCAAGGTTATTGTTTAAAAAACGAAAATCAGCTCCTTCAAGAGGCTTGTTCACATCATGAATCGTCAGGGCATTAAGACTGCGTACTGAAAAAAATGATGCTTTATATGCTTTGTAATCAACAAAAGAGTCTGACATATGAATTCCTGGGCAAAAAAATAAACCACTGGACTAAATTTCGACACTATAGCATTCTGTTTCTGACTAGACAAGGCGATGTTTGTAAAATTTTCTTAAAAATACATAGCCATAGAATAAGATAAATTTGCAAAAAAACCTGTGTTACTGTTTAATCAAAAAGAACAATCACAGTTCTTGTCAAACAACACAGGGATCATTGAATGAAAATTTTTTCTGCCTTGTCAAAAAAATATTTCATACAACACTCCAGATACCTTCATAAATTCAGTACACCCAGACCTGAAATTGTCATCGGCAGCAATACCTCGCTCTTTGCCACTCTGGCTTCAGTAGCACAGCATGGGAAAAATGCACATCCTGACCTGAAAATCATTTACCCTGATTTTTGGCTGGATTACATTCATAGTGATTACAAACATGAAGACTGGGGACAGACCATTTATGGATTACCCAAAATCGCCAGGGAAATATTTGCCCG
>CAZDYY010000377.1:1935-2213 GCA_964509745.1 uncultured Legionella sp.
TCCAGGTTTTAGAGATGATGAACTTATCAAATGGGGCCAGATTCAGGAACTGCGAAAAGCAACGCTGGATATTTTGCGGAATGATTACAACATCCCGGTCTATTTTGGTTTCCCAACCATCGAAAAGAAACCCGACAACACATGGACAATCACCATTACCGGCAACGGTATCAAACACCACCAGTTTAGCACAGGTGCCCAAACCCATTTTTATCTTTGTTATAATACGCCCAGACAACATTCGCTCAACGGGATAGAAATGGGTTTGGGCACCTGTG
>CAZDYY010000378.1:0-578 GCA_964509745.1 uncultured Legionella sp.
GAACGACATGCCCCTCGATATGCCCCTTACCAACGCCAAGAAATATATCCTGAGCAGCGCCAGCACTGCCTTTACACGGCAGACTGGCCTGAAGCTGGATCTTGCCAGAGGCAAATTGGTGCTTAGCACGACAACACCTGAAGCAACACTTGAGTTTGAGCCACTTGTCTTAGAGGGTGGCCAATTTGCAGCAAGCGCCATGTTGGCGTTAGCCGGAAAGACTGAAAAACCGACTGAGCTGCTGATGGTCACGCGTCAGCTCCCTGCCGAAAAGGCGGAGCAATTTCGTGAGCGTGGCGTTCAGTTCTTGGATGAAGCGGGTAACGCCTATATTAACACGCCTCCCTTTTATATTTTTATCAAGGGCAACAAGGTGGCCGGCGACACTAAGGCCCCTGCTATAGGTCGTACCTTTAAGCAGACAGGTCTTCGTGTCCTATTCGCCTTGCTTTGTAATCCGGGGCTGGAAAACCAGCCCTACCGGACCATTGCCGACAAGACAAAAGTTGCCTTGGGCATGGTGAGCTGGGTTATGAAGGAGCTAAACTCGCTGGGGTTCTTGCTGGAGATGGGGGCTG
>CAZDYY010000378.1:588-862 GCA_964509745.1 uncultured Legionella sp.
TCGGACTATCCGCTTGATTGAGAAGGAAAAACTTCTGGAGCGGTGGGTGACGGCTTATGCCGAGCAGTTGCGTCCCAAATTGGTCCAGGGACGATACCGGGGGCTTGCTGGTTGGTGGCAGAACGCTACCCTCAAGCCAGAGGAAGCACTGTGGGGCGGAGAAGTCGCGGCAGCAAGGCTCACAGGCTATTTGAAGCCACAAGTAATCACCATCTACGTTGATAAAGACAACCCAGCAGCAGTGCTGATCCCAAACAGGCTCAGGAAAGACCCA
>CAZDYY010000378.1:872-2212 GCA_964509745.1 uncultured Legionella sp.
AGGCGATTCTGGCAACCTGAAACTGTTGCGCCACATGGAGATGTTGTCCATCCCCTACTTGTATATGCCGACCTGGTGGCGTCGGGCAATCAACGTAATCTCGAAACTGCCAGGATGATCTATGACCAACATATCGTTCAACTTGTCCGGGAGGATTAGCCCGTACCTTGTGGAAGTACTGCGGGGGGTAAGCCGGGAAGCGTCGTCTCTGGGCATTCTGTTTTTTGTGGTCGGAGCCGCTGCACGGGACATTGTACTTGAGTACTGCCACGCTATCCGGCCGGCTCGGGGGACACGTGACCTCGACATTGGCGTCGAGGTGGCCGGTTGGGATGAATTTCGCGCGTTGTCGGACGCCCTGGTGGCCACAGGGCGATTTGAGGCAACAAGAGAGCTTCACAGGCTGAAGTCCGGGTCTTTCCTGGTGGACATCGTGCCTTTTGGTGGCGTCAGCCCTGATGGGAAGAGCATTGTCTGGCCTCCGGACAATCAGATTTATATGAACATAATGGGCTTTCAGGAAGCTTACGAGTACGGTCTCACCATTCGCCTCAGCGAGGATCCGGTTTTTGACGTAAAAGTTCCAACGATCCCTGGTATGGCTCTGATGAAGGTCATATCTTGGAAAGACCGTTATCCTGAGCGCCCAAAAGACGCCGAAGATCTGCTTTTTCTGATGGAGCACTATGCCGACGCAGGAAATGTAGATCGTCTATATGATGAGGAAACGGAACTACTCGTGGCAGAGGGCTTCGACCAGACGCTGGCGGGGATCAGATTGTTGGGCCGAGACATGGCAGCCATGGCAAATAAGGCGACTGGCGTGGCGATACAGGTTATCCTGAATGAGGAAACGGCGGAAAATCAGCGGTATCGTCTAGTTCAGGATATGGTCAGAGGAGCACGGCTGTATGATAGGTCTGAGGAAGTGTTGGGCAAAGTTGAGAAGTTAAAGCAAGGATTTGTGGAGCGTTTCAAAGCAGACAGTACATGACCGGCGGATGTCATTTATCAAGCTTATCAGCTTTATTTCGAATGAATGGGGGAGTGAGTAATGTTCAAGGAAGACCTTCTGGCCGCTCTTCAGGAGTTGCTGGAGGCATCCAATGCCATGACCAGCGGACAGCTACCGACCGCGAGTCAGTTGGAAAGATATGAGCGGGCCAAAGAGTGGGCTCAAAGACTCCTTGATCGCGAGGAGAAGGCGAAATAAAAAAGGCGGCCACATGGGCCGCCGCTATCCAGATCGGAGCGAAACTCAAGCTGGCAGGCACTGACTATTCCTTTTCAGAGCTTGTGTTTGATGAAATAGTGATGCAGCACATGTCCGAGATCGGAAT
>CAZDYY010000379.1:0-2197 GCA_964509745.1 uncultured Legionella sp.
GGATTCCGGCGCACATCGCGTCACAGGATGGCTAAATCCTTTCCACTGCGCTTGTGTTGTATTCGAAACACGACCATATTCCAGAATCCGGCTCGTGAGATCCCTGGCTGTTAATCCGAACAAAGCAATGTATTCATCATGCTGCATCCACATTCTCCCTTGTTATCCAGAGTCTAGTTTAACCTGTTTACTCAGAAAACCAAAAATTCTAACCCCGAATTTATTACACAGTTTGAATCACCAGGGAATCTCTATTTTTTCTTCACAACCAGCACCATGCGGAGTATAGTTTAATATGATTTTTTTCAAACACAGGATCTCCTTCCATGTTGCAACATCAGCTTGGTGAAACCTACGATTTACTCCGTGAAAGCGTCTATCAGTTTGCCTCCCGTGAAATATCACCCATCGCAGCACAAATTGACCATGACAATACCTTCCCCCACCACCTCTGGCGTAAACTGGGGGATATGGGATTACTGGGCATTACCGTTAGTGAAGAATACGGCGGGGCCAATATGGGGTATCTGGCGCATGCCATTGCAATGGAAGAAATCTCCCGCGCCTCGGCTTCTGTCGGTCTGAGTTACGGTGCGCATTCCAATTTATGTGTTAATCAAATTTATTTAAATGGCAGTCACGAGCAAAAACTGCGTTATTTGCCCAAACTCATCAGCGGCGAGCATGTTGGTGCACTGGCCATGAGTGAAGCCAACTCAGGCTCCGATGTCGTCAGCATGCAGCTCCAGGCACGCAAACAAGGTGATCACTATATTCTCAACGGTACCAAAATGTGGATTACCAATGGCCCGGATGCAGACGTCCTGGTCGTATACGCCAAAACAGACAAACAGGCTGAAAGCAAAGGGATTAGTGCGTTTATTATTGAAAAAAGCCTTGCAGGATTTAGCACTGCGCAAAAACTCGACAAGCTGGGAATGCGCGGCTCCAACACTTGCGAGCTGGTATTTGAAGAATGTGCCGTTCCAGCAGAAAACCTCCTCGGAGAAGCAAATCAGGGGGTTCGTGTCCTGATGAGCGGCCTTGATTATGAACGAACCATTCTTGCCGCCGGACCGGTTGGCATCATGCAAGCCTGCCTTGATGTGGTTCTCCCGTATGTGCATGAACGCAAGCAGTTTAAACAGGCAATTGGTGAGTTTCAGTTTATTCAGGGCAAACTGGCCGACATGTACACTGAATTAAATGCTTCACGTGCTTATCTGTACGCCGTTGCCCGCGCATGTGATAATCAACTGGTCAGCCGCAAGGATGCTGCCAGCGTGATTTTATACACCGCGGAAAAAGCCACTCAAATGGCATTGCAAGCCATTCAAATCCTCGGCGGGAATGGCTATATCAATGAATATCCCACAGGCCGTTTGCTGCGGGATGCGAAACTGTATGAAATTGGTGCCGGTACGTCAGAAATCCGGCGAATGTTGATTGGTCGAGAACTATTCAAGGAGCACAAATGAATCAGGAGGATATCGTTATCGTCGCTGCAAAACGAACACCCACCGGAGCCATGCTGGGTAATCTGTCCCCTCTCCAGGCCACAGAACTGGGTGCTGCAGCCCATCGCGCAGCCATCGCCCAGGCAGGCATTTCTCCCGCTGACATTGACGAAGTGATTACCGGTTGCGTCTTGCCGGCCGGACTGGGCCAGGCACCAGCCAGACAGGCTGCACTCAAGGCAGGGGTACCTCTGTCTGCAGGGGCGACCACGGTGAATAAAGTATGCGGTTCGGGCATGAAGTCCGTCATGCTGGCACATGATTTAATCAAAACCGGTTCAGCACGGATTATCCTGGCTGGCGGCATGGAAAGCATGAGTAACGCACCGTACCTGCTGCAGAAAGCGCGTGCAGGTTATCGTCTGGGCCATGGCGAATTAAAGGATCATATGTTCCTTGATGGCCTCGAAGATGCCTATGACCAGGGCAAGGCCATGGGCTGCTTTGCTGACGCCACAGCTGAACATTTTCATTTTACCCGCGAAAAGCAGGATGCATTCGCCACGCAATCCATGCAACGCGCCCTTGACGCGCAACACAATGGAGCATTTGACGATGAAATCGTTCCCCTGACATTGTCCGGGCGCAAGGGCGACATCACCATCACCATGGATGAAAGCCCTGATGCCACAAAACTGGCAAAAATTCCAAATTTAAAACCGGCATTCAAGGCAGATGGA
>CAZDYY010000380.1:0-2177 GCA_964509745.1 uncultured Legionella sp.
GCCCCGAATCATCATCAACCATGGCACAAATCCCAGCGACAGCACAAATGCGATTTGATACAGTCCAACCCATCCGAACCAGGACTGAAGCATCGCACCTGCCGGGCCTGAAAACAGGCGTGGTAACGTGGAGATGGCGACGAGAATTGAAAATTGTGTGGCAGTAAAACGCCGATCAACCAGCCGCATAAACAAGGCGACCAGGGCAGTTGAACCCATGCCGGCTGCAAAATTATCACTGACCACTGCCAGTATAAACACAGGGAGTTGTTTACCAACCATCGCCAATGCGATGAACGTGGCGTTGGTAAATGCCTGTAACAAACCAAATACCAGCAGTGCCCGATAAAGCGACCATCGCAATAACAACAGACCCGCAATTATTCCACCAAGGATGATCGCAAACAGTCCCATAATTTTATTCACCCAGGCGATGGTATCCAGGGAAAAACCGATGTTTTGGATTAAAAATGGCATCATGATACCGCTGGTGGTCGTTGTGAAAGCCTCACCCAGTTTGTAAAACAGGATAAACAGCAATAAAGCCCCCGTTTGCGGTCGAGAAATCAGCTCTTTAAACGGTTCGAGAAAAGAATCGAAAAATGACAAAGGTTTGGTCACAGTAATCGAAGGCTCGGGACTAAAAAATACAGCTGCCATTCCGGGCAACATTAACAACCCCATCACCCGATACACCACGCCCCAGCCAGCATGTTGCGCAATAATGAGCGCAAGACCTCCGGCGATCAGCAATGCCAGCCGGTATCCGAAGCTGGCAATGGACGCACCAAGGGCATGTTCTGAAACAGGCAAATATTCAGTACGGTGTGCATCAATCGCTGCATCTTGTGTTGCTGAGAAACAAGCCATGATGAGGGCAATAAAAGATAAAAGCACGGGAGAGGTAGATGGTGATAACCACGCCATCAGGTTGAATCCGATTAATAACAGAACCTGCATAACCGCTATCCAGCTGCGGCGTTTGCCTGTCGGCAGCAAGGAGTAACGATCAAGCAATGGCCCCCAGGCTACTCTGAAAGCATAGGGCAGACCAATCAAACTCAACATACTGGTTGCCAAAACAGACATGCCACTGTCAGCAAACCAGGCTTGCAAGGTGCTGCTCAGCAGCGCTAAAGGAAGACCAGAGGAAAAACCAAGAATGAATATGATGAGCAGACGTTTGTGCATCAGAACTTCCAACTCAATCCTTGCGTCCCGCGGTTTGACCGCAGGACGAAAAGATCAGACTGTTTACTTCTTGACTGAAATCAAATGAACATTAAATACCAGAGTTTCATTTGGACCAATCGGACCGCCAACATTGCGCGCACCATAAGCCAGTTCAGCAGGAACGAAAATTTCCCATGTCGATCCGGCAGGCATTAATTGCAGCGCTTCCGTCCAGCCAGGAATCACTTGTGAAACCTTGAATGTGGCTGGTTTGCCTGCTTTTTCAGTGCTGTCAAATACTGTGCCATCAATCAATTTGCCAGTATATTCAACAGTCACTTCATCTTCTTTAGCTGGTTTGACACCTTTGCCCTCAGTGATGATTTTGTACTGCAAGCCACTGGGCAGGGTCACAACATCTTTTTGGGTTTTGTTCTTGCTCAGAAATGCATCGCCCTTTTCTTTATTCACCGTGGCTTGTTTTTCAAATTGAGCTGCGTGTTTTGCCATCAGGTCTTTCTGGAATTTGCTCAATGTATCTTTCATTTGATCTTCAGTCATCAGCATTTTTCCGCCGTTCATGCCGTCTTCTATTCCCTTGGCCATGATAGAAGGATTAATCTGAATATCCTGTTTCTTCAAGTTTTTTCCCAAATCTATACCGACACTATATGACAACTTGTCGAGATCCGTAGAAAGTGCTGGAGCATCCGCTGCGACAATTGATGTTGACATTGCAAGACCCATTACAGCGGCAGCGACCAATTTTATTTTCATAAACAATCCCCTATTAATCTCTTAATCACAATGAAATAGTTACCCGCAATCATTCTGCCTAAAATCATTCTGAATTACCAGCACCCTCTTGAAAATTGATTGAACGTTTTGCAGAATAGACTCTGACAATATAAATGGACAGATAGAGATGAAGCGATCCGTGTTTATGATTTCAGATGGTACAGGCATTACAGTCGAATCGCTGGGGAATAGTCTGCTATCACAAT
>CAZDYY010000381.1:0-2177 GCA_964509745.1 uncultured Legionella sp.
CAAACTGCTGAATTAATTCTTCCTTGCTGATCAGGGTATCTTCCACGACATCGTGCAGAAGTGTGGCAACGATGGTTTGGTAATCCAGCCGCATCTGGGCCAGAATGAGTGCTGCTGCTACAGGATGGGAAATATAGGGTTCACCCGAACGGCGCATTTGGCCGTGATGGGCATTTTCAGCAAACAAATAGGCCTGATGGCATATTTTAATTTGCTGTGGCTCAAGGTAGCGTTTCAGCTCTTCATGTAATTCAGTAAAGTAGCTCACGTATCACTCTCCCTTGAGCCGCACACCAGTTAATCAAATGGTGTCTTTTTCCAGGAAATCCCGACTGATTAGTCCTTCAGCAATTTCACGTAAAGCAACCACAGTAGGTTTGTCATTATCCCACTCGACCATCGGTTGCGCACCGCGTATTGCGATTTCCCGCGCACGTTTGGAAGCCAACATCACCAGTTCAAAACGATTATCCACATGTTCAAGACAATCCTCAACCGTTACTCGTGCCATATCAAAACCTCCAGCAATATTAATTCTTCACCCGTCGGGCAAACAGTTACATTCTATTTTACTTTGATGTCAACAGGAATGAAAGTAATTTCCGCTGCTGTTCCTTTTGACGAGACATCCGCAGTCGATGTGCGACAACAATAGCCTGCAGTTCCGATGCAGCCAGCTCAAAGTCATCATTGACGATCAAATAGTCAAATTCAGAAAAGTGGCTCATTTCATTGCGCGCCTGTTCCATCCGGCTTTGAATTACCATTTCATTATCGCGTCTTCTGTCCATCAAACGGCGCTTTAATGCATCCAGAGAAGGAGGGATAATAAACACTCCAACTGCATCCGCAAACAGTCGTTTGATTTGCTGAGCGCCCTGCCAGTCAATATCAAGCACGACATCAACACCTGCATGCAACCGCTCCTTGATCTGCGCAACCGATGTGCCATAAAAATGATTAAACACCCGGGCATGCTCAACAAAGGCATGCGCATCAATCATGCGCTGAAATTCCGCTTCATCAATAAAAAAATAATCAACACCATCAGTTTCACCAGATCGCATATCGCGTGTAGTATGGGATATCGACACGACAATATTTTGCAAGTCTTGCACCAGCTGTTTCACCAGACTGGTTTTTCCACCTCCGGATGGTGCTGCAACAATAAACAGACTTCCTGGATACTGATCACCCATGGCTTTCACTCGATAATTCTGCATGTTTCAAGATCGAGCGACTATACCTTAATTTTGTACAAATGCAAACCCATTTTGACAGCGAAACATAGTTAATTCCCACAATACAGTACTCTTTCTTGTCAGAAAAGTTTATACTTACGCTTTTTTCTAAAGGAATCCACCATGCGCCCAAGCAATCGTGAAGCGAATCAACTGCGTGAAATAAGGATTACGCGTAATTATACCAATCATGCTGAAGGCTCGGTGCTGGTCGAATTTGGACAAACCCGTGTTTTATGTACTGCATCTGTCGTAGATGGTGTGCCACGCTTTATCAAAGGCACAGGCCAAGGCTGGATTACTGCTGAATACGGTATGCTTCCCAGAGCAACACACACACGCAACGAACGTGAAGCCAGTAAAGGCAAGCAAGGTGGAAGAACCCTTGAGATTCAACGCTTGATTGGACGTTCGCTGCGCGGATGTATCGATTTAAAAGCCCTGGGTGAAAATACCATCACACTGGATTGTGACGTTCTTCAGGCAGACGGTGGAACCCGAACAGCGTCTATTACCGGCGCTTGTGTTGCCATGAAAGACGCTATTGACTGGATGGTTGCACGGGAAAAAATCCGCAGAAAAGTTGACTTTAGCTACATTGCTGCGGTTTCTGTTGGCATCTATCGTGGACAACCGGTGCTGGACCTGGATTATGCTGAAGATGTACTGGCAGATACTGACATGAATATAGTCATGAATGAGCAAGGTCACTTTATTGAGGTTCAAGGCACAGCAGAAGATGGCAGTTTCACTCGAAGTCAATTCAATGATATGTTGACCCTCGCTGAAGCGGGTATCAGTCAGCTGATTGAGATACAGAAACTGGTCAAATAATTCACAATAATATAAGGATTGCATTATGCGCCCGGATATTACAGCGATTGCATCAGAAACTCAGGATCATGTCCTTAGCGAACGCAAGCACGATACCATGTG
>CAZDYY010000382.1:0-2176 GCA_964509745.1 uncultured Legionella sp.
GGCTTTTCAGGGTAAACACTGAATTGATCATTGTCTGGAAATGTCAGCGCTGGTAATAATTCTGCCGGCAGGCTCATTGCCCTCAAAGTGATCGTGCGTACCAGCGAGGTGCCTTCAGTGACGGTTGTTGTGGGGGTGTCGTATTGTTCTGACAAGGTGATTTGTTTGGCGGGAAGCCATTGTTGCTTGCCGTTTGCTTTGGGGATTGGCTTTACCATGAGTTTGCTGCTCTGGGCTTCAACGGTCATGCGTTGAGGGATTGTGTCGTATATAACGGCACTGACTTTGGGCGGAATAATTTGCAACTCACCACTTTTTTGCGGAAAAATGGCATAACGCTGTTCGTCAACACCATATTCCTGACCGTTCAGTGTGGTTTGATAACGTCTGCTGTCGCCCAGCGGGATGATCAATGCATCTTCAACATCGGGTGGCTGATATTGTGCATCCATCAGCGACTGGCCTGTGTATAGTTTTACGGTGTACAGGACTTGTTCATTAATGTAGGGGGTTTGCAGGGCGGATTCGGCACGCAATATGACCCTGTCGCCATTATTTGATTGCAGGGATTGATGATGGCTTTTGGGTACATTGTTGCTCTTTGTAATATAGACCTGTCCCGGCTGACTGGTTTGTTGACCAACCCGGATGGAGGGGATTGTCAAGGTTCCGGGGTGTTTCGGGACAAGCAGGATCTCCCATTGACTTTCTGATTTTGCTACGCCATTAACCGCTGTGTAGGCCATACTATGCTCGGTGCCTGTAACAGTGAAATCCTTGTTCAGTGGTCTTAAATCAGGAATGGCATTCGGATGAGCATCATCCAGCGTCAGCGTCAGGCGAAGTGTTTGCCCGGGGCGTGCAGTAGAGGGCTCAATTTGCATGGATATCGCTGCCATTGTTATTGTATGCCAGCAGAATAGAGTAAATATGAATATACAGCGTTTCATAAGGTGTCCTTAATTTCGTTGCCGATTCAAATAGTCACGCAAAAATTTTTCTCGCATCAGCCCGCCCGGATCATCTGGAATCAGGCGCAGCCATTGCTGTTTGGCTTGTTGCTTTTCACGATCTGCCTGTGATTGTTGTGGTGTTTCTTTCTTGTTTTGTTCCTGTTTGTTTTGATCCTGTTTGTCCTGATCCGGTTTGTCCTGATCCTGCTTGTCCTGATCCTGCTTGTCCTGATCCTGGTTGTTCTGATCCTGTTTGTTCTGATCCTGCTTGTTCTGATCCTGCTTGTTCTGATCCTGCTTGTTCTGATCCTGCCTGTTCTGATCCTGGTTGTTCTGATCCTGCTTGTTCTGATCCTGCTTGTCCTGATCCTGTTTGTTCTGATCCTGTTTGTCCTGATCCTGTTTGTCCTGATCCTGCTTGTTGTTCTTGTTTTGATCGTTTTTATTTTTTTGCTGGTTCTTTTTTAACAGATCGGTCACGACCTTGCGATTATGTAGTGCATCCTGGTTGCCAGGTTCAAGGGCCAGTGCCTTGTCATAAGCTTTGATTGCTGCCTCCAGTTGCCCTGATTTTGCCAGTGCATTGCCCTGATTGTAGCGGTTATCCGTGCTGTTTTGTAATGACTGGTACAATTGGGCTGCTTCCTTGTAATGACCGGCACGGTAGGCAGCTGCAGCCTGCCAGGCAGGGTTATCAAATGTTTCCTCGGCTTTGCTGTACAGGCTTTCATCCATCATGGCCTGTGCCTGCTGATCTTTGGTTACCCACAAGTCTTGCCAGCCAAAGGCCCAGGTTTGCGGTAGCAAGGCAAGCAGCATGATAGCAAGTAATAATCTTCTCATGAGTTTAACCTCTGCAGCCAGCCGCGACGAAAAACCGGTAGCAACAGTAACAGGGCTGGAATTAAAAACAACCGTCCCTGATCTTGCCAGACTGGAATGTCGTTTTCCAGATTAATACTGTATTGTTGATTGGCTCGCGATGCGGCCAGCCATTGATCCAGATCCTTGCTGGTATCCGCAAATGGTATGACTTGACCTTTTCCTGCTGTTGCCAGATTTTTGAATAAAGGTGATGAAGGTGGTTTGTTCATTACCGGGATGACAGACGTATCAATTCCCCTGCGAGCCAGTGATTTTGCCCTGTTAATGGCTGGTTGTGATGGCGGGCTGGCTGTGAGAACCAGAATCTGGCCAGTTCTTGTGCCGGCCTGTGTGATCAG
>CAZDYY010000383.1:0-540 GCA_964509745.1 uncultured Legionella sp.
CTATTGAAGAGTTAAACCAGAAAATACAAGCGCTGCGTATGGTTGGTCATGATAACACGTTAAATTTAAGTGAAGAAATTGCGCGTCTTGAAGCCAAATCCATAGAGCTGACCGAGCAGGTGTTTTCGCGCCTGGATGCATGGCAAGTGGCACAAATGGCTCGCCACCCCTTGCGACCTCAAACAACGGATTATATCGAGCATTTGTTTACTGATTTCCAGGAGTTGCATGGTGACCGGCATTCTTCGTCAGCTCCGGCAATTATTGGCGGTCTGGCGCGCTTTAATGGTGAGCCGGTCATGATTATGGGGCATCAAAAGGGCAAGCGGACCAAAGAGAAAGTTTATCGTAATTTTGGTATGGCCCGTCCTGAAGAATATCGAAAAGCATTGCGTTTGATGAAAATGGCGCAAACGTTTAAATTGCCTGTTTTTACCTTTATTGATACTGCCGGCGCATATCCTGGCATCGGGGCTGAAGAACGTAACCAATCCGAAGCCATTGCGCGAAACCTGTTTGAAATGTCGAAGCTGGAAACGC
>CAZDYY010000383.1:550-2159 GCA_964509745.1 uncultured Legionella sp.
TTATTTGTGTTGTAACCGGTGAGGCTGGTTCCGGCGGCGCTTTGGCTATTGGCGTAGGGGATCGGGTTATCATGCTGCAGTATTCAATTTACTCAGTGATTTCTCCCGAGGGTTGTGCATCTATTTTATGGAAAGACTCGGCTAAAGCCAGTGAAGCCGCCATGGCCATGGGGATTACAGCAGATAAAATTCTGGCGAATAAACTGGTTGATCTGGTGGTTAAAGAGCCACTGGGTGGCGCGCACCGTGATGTTGCCGGCATGGCCGAAACATTGAAAACCGTGTTGACTGATGAGTTGCACAAGCTGAAATCATTGCCTGTTCAGGAATTGCTTGATCTTCGCTATAAAAAATTCATGGCCATGGGGGCATGTGACTGATTCCCTGCTCGACACCGGCTGGCTGGCGCGTCTGGCCAGATATCCCGCGTTGCTGGTGGGATTTAGCGGTGGTCTGGATTCCATGGTCTTATTGCATGTTTTGGCGCAACAGCCTGAACTGGCCGGCAAGTTGCGCGCGGTGCATATCCATCATGGCTTGAGTAAACAGGCCGATGCCTGGCTTGAGCATTGCCGGGCCTTTTGTGCATCTGTTTCTGTCCCTTTTATTTCCCGTCAGGTTGAGTTTGACCGGCAGTCCAATATTGAAGAACATGCACGCAAGGCGCGCTATGCTGTATTTATGGAATTGCTGGATAAAAATGGCGGGCTGGTGCTTGCACATCATGCAGATGATCAGGCAGAAACCGTGCTGCTGCAATTGTTTCGCGGCGCGGGAGTGGATGGGCTGGCTGCCATGCCGGAAGTGAAACCATTTGGCCCCGGTGATCTGGTCAGGCCATTTTTAACACATACCCGCGCCCGGCTTGAAGCATACGCCAGCATGCAACAGTTATCCTTTGTTGAGGATGAGAGTAATCAGGATATTTCCTTTGCCCGAAATTATTTGCGTCATCAGGTGATGCCCTTGTTACGCAGTCGCTGGCCGGGTGTGGTGGGGAATCTGGGGCGAAGTGCCCGTCATTGCCAGCAGGCAAAGCTGAATTTGCAGGCACTTGCAGGGCTGGATTGTGATAATTTGGCGTCCACGACCCTGAATTTGTCTTCCTTAAACACTCTGGACAAAGCACGCATAACCAATGTGTTGCGTGTCTGGCTGGAGTCAAATCGGGTTCGCCTGCCGCCGGCGGATACGTTCAATCGCTTGATTGCTGAAGTGATTTTTGCAAGACCGGATGGTGTTCCTTGTGTGGAATGGGATGGTATTGCCGTTCGCCGGTTTCAAAATAAGCTATACTTGACGGAAAACAGTGATTTACAGGATGGGTTGCAGCTGGAATGGAGCGAATTTCCGCGCGGGTTGCAGTGGGGTAATGAGCGTTTGCAGGCATTGCCGGCTGAAAAAGGTTTGTATGTGCCGCAAGGCAGCAAGGTTAGCGTGCGAAGCCGCAAGGGTGGTGAACGGTTTTACTGGCATGGACAAACCAGAGTGTTAAAAAAGCTCCTGCAGGAGTGGCAGGTGCCGCCTTGGCTGCGGGACAGATTACCGCTCATCTATATTGATGATGAACTGGTTGCAGTGGCAGGTTATGCCGTTAGTGATCATTTTT
>CAZDYY010000384.1:0-2142 GCA_964509745.1 uncultured Legionella sp.
CCGCCGTTGCAGCCCTGGAAGCAAGGGCTAACTAATGCGGGCAACACTCTGGTGGGCAATCTGTCCACCAGACAATTTACTCTGGTTTTACTCTGCTGTTTCAACACCCTTGCTGCGTGACAATCCCAGTTTCTCTTTCAATCGCGCCACTGCATCCGGATCAAACTGACGGGTCTGCTTGTGGGTAACCGTTACAGAGGCCGAGCGGGTGGCCGGTGCAATGCTGTTTTGCACGCTGAACGCCGGAGCGCGTTCGGGATAATGGAACTCTGGAGCCGGGCGCGGTGTTAGTGGCTTTGAAACAGGCGGTGCAATCAAATTTTTCCGTGCATTTTTAGCGCTCTTTTCCACGCGTTTTTTAATTTTTGTTGCTGCAAGTGCCGCTTCTTCTTCTGTTACGGGTGTCACAGGATTACCCTGCAAATCGATCCGCATTTCACGTGCCTTCAAACAAGTCAGGTAATCAATACGCCGGGTAAACAAAACCACCGCTTCTCTCAACTTGCTTTTCGAAATACCGGCTTCTGCAGCTTTATCCGCATGCGCCAGAACATCGGCCATAATTCCAATGCTTAATGGCTGAATAGAAACAGAGTTGTCAAACACCTTCGGGAATGTAGCGGCAAGCCAGGATAATGCATCCAGTCGTGCTTTTTTGGACAAGTTTTTTTGTTTTTGATTAATTACTGCAGTACGCGGGTGCAGCTCCTGTTTTCTCATACGGGTACCCTTACAAACTGGACTTAAGCCGGGAAAAAATATCCATAAAAATGGACACTCAATGTACAACATTGGCTCTCGTTTTGCAAGTGTTTGCATCCCGACATACAGTTCGATTATGATGATTTACAGATTATTTTTTCAACATGAAACGGAATTGTATGTTTTTCCTATGCATAATATGTCCATGGCTGATTTTATTCATCCACGATGATCCGGTTGGGGCACTGATAGCACTGGTGATGCAGGTCACGCTTGTCGGCTGGATTCCTGCCAGTATGTGGGCATGGAGAAGCGTGAAAAAAGCACAAAAGGAAGCAAAGGAAAAAAAAGAACAAGCAACACCCTCCAGCGAGAGCCGTGATGTCAAATAATGTTATTGTGAATGGTGCCCATGGCAAAATGGGAACCCTTGCGTGCAAAACCATTCAGGAGCATCCGGATTTTCATCTGGTTGCCAGTCTGGGACGTGGAGATAATTTAAAATCCGCCATTATCAGCACCCGGGCAAACATCGTCATCGATCTGACCCGGGCTGACTGTGTGTATGAAAACAGTCTGACCATCATCAATCAGGGCGCACATCCCGTCATTGGCACAAGTGGCTTGCTCGATGATCAAATTTGCACATTGCAGCAGTTGTGTGAAGAAAATAAACTCGGCGGTATCATTGTTCCCAACTTCTCCATCAGTGCGGTACTCATGATGCGTTTTGCAGCCGAGGCCGCCCGCTTGCTGCCTGAAGTTGAAATTATCGAGACACATCACCAGCAAAAACTGGATGTTCCTTCAGGTACCGCAATCAAAACAGCAGAGATGATAGCAAACGCGCGTCGCGCTGAAAAAGCCATCCTGCCACTGAAAGAATTGCTGCCAGGTGCCCGCGGGGCAACACATCGGGACGTAAACATTCACTCGATACGTTTACCGGGTGTTCTTGCGCGTCAATCGGTTATTTTTGGCAACACAGGCGAAACGCTCACCATCACACATGACTCCATTGATCGTTCATCCTTCATGCCCGGCCTGATCCTGGCCTGCCAAAAAGTAACAGGGCTGGATGGATTGTATTATGGCCTGGAGCATCTGTTGGGAGAGTAATACAAGGAGTTCAAAATGCCATACACCGTTCCCCACTTTATCAATGGCAAACCCGTCATTGAATCCAGTCCCATTCAGCACACCATTTACAATCCAGCCACCGGCAAACCAGTCGGACAGGTTGATTTTGCCAGTAACGCATTATGCGACACAGCAATTGCTGCTGCAAAAAAAGCCGCTCTGACATGGTCAAAAACACCAGCCATGCAGCGTGCGCGAGTGCTGTTTAAATTTCGTGAATTACTGGAAAAACATCAACTGGACCTGGCACGTATCATCACCCGGGAGCATGGCAAAACAATTGATGATGCCAAAGGCTCT
>CAZDYY010000385.1:0-2137 GCA_964509745.1 uncultured Legionella sp.
AGCGGGATTGTGTCTCATCAGTTTGAATTATGCGCCGGCAATATTTGCAGAGGGTTGGTTTCCGAAAATATCGGATGCCGACAATATCGGCGATGGCAATAAAAGCATGATGTCTGTGACGGGTAATTATGTTCGTCAGGGCTTGGGGTTATTGATGTTTATCGCGGCTGTGATGAGTTTCATCAAATTCATTACCACTATTCAGCATGGTATTGAGGAGTCGAAGAAAAGTGAAGGCTCAATGGTGGCGTTTGGTACGTTTGCGGTGATGGGGATTACCTATCTCACCATCAGCATTGTATCGGGATATGTCGGTTATTCGATGATTACTAAATTTAAAATTTAACTATCTACGTCATCCCGAACGTAGTGAGGGAACTCCCTGATATGAGGAGATCCCTCACTGCGTTCGGGATGACGGGATACTAAGGAGAATCATGAACCGCCCTTCTTCCAGAAACCTGTCACATGACTATGAAGCCTACAAGGGATTAAGCCTGCGTGAGTTGTTCTGGATCGTGCTGACTTTCACGCCAATCACTGTCCTGATCTTTGTTCTGATCGGGGCATGTATTGATTATCCAGTGGCATTGGGTTGTGTGGGGTTTCTGGTGGGCTTTGTGTTGTCAATTACCACTTGTCCAAAGCGTATTGCTCGCATCAAGAAAGGTAAACCGCACGGGTATTTAATGAAGAAAACCATTTTACTGTTTGCTCGTTTGGGGCTTCGTCAATCGCCTTATCTTCGTCACACAGGACGTTGGCAAAAATCAAGAATTATGAGGTCATCACATGTTTAAGTATTGGAAAAAAATAGATCAACTCAATCATATGAATCGTTTGTTACTGGCGTTTGTGGTTACTCAGGCGGTGATTGTCATTGGCCTGATTATCACATTGTCTACCCTGCCGAAACACTATGAGTTCTGGCTCACACCTGCCATGGCATCCAATGGGGGTTTGATCAAAGAAGGCGATATACCCAACGAATACGTGCAGGGATTTGTCGCTACCTTGTTGCCGTCGCTGAACACCTGGTCAAAATCAGGTAGTCATGAGTTTTCAAAAAATATCAGTGGTTTTCGTTATTACTTCACCCCGCGTCATCAGCAACTCATGGACAACATGCTGACTACTTATCAAGACAATCAGATCTTTAACCGGATTCAGATTGCCAGCTTGTATCACTTTATGCGTGCTGAAGATGTTAAGCCCATTGGTAACAACGCATGGGATGTTCACGTGGTCATGCGCATAACCCAACGCTTGAAAGACAGCAGTCAAATGGTGATCACCGATAAAGTTGTTGATTACCACTTGCGTGTGGTGAAAGTCACCATGTCGCGTCTGCAAAATCCATTTCAATTGGCTCTGGACGGCTACACCGCGCCTGAACGTCTCGTACAAGACTTGCTTGCTACACCATTAGAGGAGGAAAAACATGAAGCGGTTTAAATGGTTACTCATATTGTCGTTGGTAAGTGCCCCACTGTTCGCAGCCAACACCGAACACGTAGTCTGGGATAAAACACCCATTCACCTGAACTTACCGTTAAATCAGGAACGACTGGTGCGTTTCCCGCAAGCTGTGCAAGTTGTTGAAAGTGAAGCAGGCGATAAATTATCGGTGCTCAAGGTGCAAGATGCGGTGTACCTGAAAGCAAAAGAATCGTTCAACAATCAAAGGCTCTTGCTTCAACTTATGCCACAAGGTGAAGTCATTATTTTGTCATTGTCAGCCGATGACAAATCCACCGTCATAGATCCTGTTGAAGTATTACTGGAAAAAACAGACTCCATTCAACAAACCACTGAGGACAACAAAAACAATCTGGATCTCAATGCAGTTACCCTGACCCGCTTTGCAATTCAATCTTTATATTCACCAGAACGTTTGTTGGTCGTACCAACAAGTGTAACCCGAACCCCGATGCAAACGCGTCGCAATATTCACCTGATGTACAGTGCCGCAGTCAGCGCACGCCCGCTGATTTCCTGGCATGGTGGGGATTTTTATGTAACGGCTGTTGAACTTGAAAATCAACTCAAACAGGAAGTGATACTGGATCCACGCAACATCCTCGGTAGTTGGCAAACTGCTACGTTCTATCCCACAAATACGTTGGCAGGTCGCAGC
>CAZDYY010000386.1:0-2129 GCA_964509745.1 uncultured Legionella sp.
GAATATCTTTGTAAAAATATTAACACATATAAGACAGGGAACTTTTCTTACTGCAATAAAAAATAAATTCTGGAACAAAAAGGAAGCTCCTGATGAAATTTATTCTGGCGAAAAAGCAGAAAATTATGAGCTTATCCGAAAAAACATGAAATTCTGGAACAACGAACACAATGTTCTTGAGGCTATCCTGAACAGGTTTTCAGATAAACTATCAGTACTTGACGTTCCATTTGGAACTGGCCGGTTTGTTCCATTGTATTTAAAAAAACACATGCATATTACAGGTGTTGATTTATCACAGGATATGATCCATCAGGCAAAAAGCATTTTGGGTACAGACTTTTTAAAATGCAAGGTTAACATCAGCGATGCAAGAAGATTACCTTTTAATAATAATCAATTTGATCTTGTTGTTTGTTTTCGCTTTTTATCATGGATCGTCTCATATGGTGATGCAAAAATTATCATACAAGAGATTTCAAGGGTTTGTAAAAACAATGCGATCTTTGAATTTTGTGTTAAAAGAAAAACATGGTTCAATAAATCACTATCCGATAATGAATGCATATGGGATGATCTCGACCAGGATAGAATAACTGATTTACTGTCTTCATTTGGATTTAAAACAATTGATGTCATCCCCATTCCCGATGGATATACTCCACTGGTTTGCGCGTTTGTGTGTGAAAAACAAAATTAAGCTTTACTTCCCTATACAAAAACTGGAAAAAATCACCCCCAGCAAATCATCCGGGGTAAACTCACCGGTAATTTCACAAAGTGCGAGATGTGCCAGACGAAGATCTTCTGCAAGCAACTCACCAGCCCGATGGGCTAACAACTGGTTAGATCCCGCCTGCAACAAGCCCTGTGCCGTATCCAGCGCCTGAATATGCCTTCTTCTTGCCAGAAACTGACCCTCGGCAGGCTGGTATCCGACCACTTCCTTTATCTTGTCCTTTAACAACAACAGGCCGTCTCCGGACTTAGCCGAAAGATACACGGTATCCTTCTCTATTTTTGCAACCTGATCCAGTGTATCAATTTTATTGATGACATGAATAATCGGGACATCGGCAGGCAAGACCGCCTGAATTGAATCGCTTAACAATGTTCTGTCATGTTGACACGCCACATCAGCCATCAGCAACACACAATCTGCCCGGCTGACTTCCTGCCATGCGCGCTTGATACCTTCCTGCTCAACCGGATCATCACTGTCACGCAAGCCAGCCGTATCGATAACATGCAGCGGAATATCATCCAGCAAAATATATTCCCGCATCACATCCCGTGTGGTTCCGGCAATTTCTGTAACAATCGCCACATCACGTCCTGACAGTGCGTTAATCAGCGTTGATTTACCCGCATTGGGACGTCCTGCAATCACGACAGACAAACCTTCCCGAAGCATAGCACCCTGATGGGCACACGCACGGATCAGGGCAAGTTCTTCCTGTACCTCTGCCAGCATGGCCGTGATTTTTCCATCATTAAGAAAATCAATCTCTTCCTCGGGAAAATCAATCGCTGCTTCCACATACAAACGCAAATGAACCAGCTTGTCATTCAATTGATTGATTGCTTGCGAAAAATCCCCCTGCAGGGAGCGCACAGCCATTCGTGCAGCAGTTTGTGAGCTTGCATTAATAAGATCTGCTATTGCTTCAGCCTGAGTTAAATCGATTTTATCGTTTAGAAAAGCACGTTCGGAAAATTCACCCGGTTTTGCAAGACGCGCACCTTGTAAAATACACTCCTGCAACAGGCAATCCAGCACAACAGGTGCGCCATGCACCTGAAACTCGATCACATCTTCACCGGTAAACGAATGCGGGGCTTTGAAATAAAGCAAAACCCCCTGATCAATGACCCTGGATGCAGAATCATGGAGTGTACGAAAATGAGCTGTACGTGGTTTGAGCGTATTATCTTTGCTGATTTTTTTTGCGATGTCGCGAGATAACGGGCCAGAGACCCGGATTATACCTACCCCGCCGCGACCGGGCGGGGTAGCAATGGCCGCTATGGTATCAATGATCATTCAGGACTCCCTGGCTTTGTTCAGGATAACGCCCGGACAATCATTATTTTACAACCGTCAACTTTTTCGCTGGTTTCGTCGCCTT
>CAZDYY010000387.1:0-2119 GCA_964509745.1 uncultured Legionella sp.
CAGTAAAATACAAGCCGGAAAATTTCGCACATTATGGATTATTGTCATGTCCTCACTGTATACCGCAAATACATGTGGACAGGCAGCAATCAGAGGATTGTTTGGCCGCATCAGTCGGGAATGGTGTGATGCTGCGTTACGCAAGTACGTCAAGAAAATCCTGAAGCTTGTTGATGTAACATGCAAGGTCGTCAATCCACACAATGTTCAACCAAAAGCAGGCCAACCCACGATCGTCATGTGCAATCACAGCAGCCTTTACGACATACCGCTGAGCCTGTGTGCATATCCGAGTCACTCCCTGCGCATGCTCTCCAAAAAAGAGCTGGCCAAAATACCCATCATGGGCCAGGGCATGGTTGCAGCCGAATTCCCGTTTATCGATCGCCATAACCGGCAACAGGCCAAAAAAGATTTGGAATATGCCAAACAACTACTGGTGAGCGGCATTCTCATGTGGATAGCCCCGGAAGGAACACGATCCAGAAACGGCAAACTTGCATCATTCAAAAAAGGCGGTTTTATAACGGCAATCCAGACCGGTGCCACCATAATTCCCATGGGGATCCGCGGTGCATGCAATATTCTACCGGCACGCACACATCAATTTAACCTGGGTCAACATGTTGAGGTGCATATCGGTAAACCTGTTGATGCATCACAATTTACCCTTGATAACAAAGAAGAATTGATTGAACTGGTACATCAGGAAATGAAACAGCTGGTTGGGGAAGCATAGCTGTCGTCCCGCGCTCGGAAGGGACGACAGACACGATGTTATTTCTTTACAGCCGCCCGATTCAACGCCCGTACGACAACATCCGGAACAAATTGCGATACATCGCCGCCAAGCGCAGCAATTTCTCTCACCAGTGTCGATGAAATAAACATGAGATTTTCGGATGGCGTTAAAAACATCGTCTCAACGTCTTTGGACAATTTACGATTCATCCCCGCCAGTTGAAATTCATATTCAAAATCTGACACAGCACGCAATCCACGCAAAATAATCGAGGCCTGTTGTTCGCGCACAAAATTCACCAGCAAGTTATCAAACCCGACCACACTGACGCCGGACAATCCCTTCACAGCATCCTGAACGAACTCTATGCGTTCGGCCAGGGAAAAATGAGGTCTCTTGCCGCTATTGCTGGCAACAGCCACAACCAGCTCGGGGAATATTTTGGCGGCCCGGGTAATCAAATCAACGTGACCATTCGTGACCGGATCAAATGTACCTGGATAAATTGCCTTGCATTTCATAAGTCAATGGTGCTCTTTTATTTGTATATTTCGGAAGTCTAGCCTATTGTTAAATGAAAAACTATTGCAAAGGAAATTTCAATGAACCGACTTGTCATGCGCCAGGGAATAGCCATTGCTTTATTTACCTGTATTTATGCATCAACAGCGATTGCTGCACATGGGAAACACCCGCAAAAACAAGTCGTATTCTCGTCTGCTGCATCCTCATTATCCACATGGGAATTATCCGGGGCCATGGCCGCAAGCCAGCGCAAGCGAAACGGGAGAAACCAAGGCTGGACTGCATCGCTAAACTGGTTGCAACAAGGTCCCAATCAATATCAAATCCGTTTATTTGGGCCCATGGGTGGTGGCACCGTTATCATTGAAAAACATGGGGCTGTGGTCACGCTGCGAGATGGGCCAAAGCGAAGATCATCAAACAATGCCGATGGATTATTACAACGGGAAACCGGTGTACGCTTGCCAGTCAAAAACCTCTATTACTGGGT
The DNA here is from genome assembly GCA_964509745.1 of uncultured Legionella sp. Classification (GTDB taxonomy): domain Bacteria; phylum Pseudomonadota; class Gammaproteobacteria; order Legionellales; family Legionellaceae; genus DDPF01. The sequence goes on from CAZDYY010000387.1 coordinate 1,758, forward strand.
AAGGGGATTACCAGCTCCGGGCGCTGTTCACTCACTACAACAGACAGCCGACCATCGTGTAATCTCGTTCAGCCAGCAGGGCTACACAATCAGTTATACGGAATATACCTCCGCTGGCGGGATCATTTTACCTGGCAAGATCCGTCTGGAAGGAAATGGAATAAAGGTAAGAATGGTGATTAAACGCTGGAGGATTTGAGGTATACTGCGCTTACCCGAACGAATTGAAAGGCCGGCATGAGTCGACTTAAAACCTGTCTGAAGATAAGCAATTTATCCTCATTGTCTCTGATCCTTCTCATGTTATGTATTACTCTGGGTCCCACGCCTAAAAGTATCTCTGTCGGTATTGCCATTGCGGC
>CAZDYY010000388.1:0-2101 GCA_964509745.1 uncultured Legionella sp.
GGTGGTGAATAATAGCGACGGATTACCCTCGGCTGTCTATATTGGCTCAGGCGATGGCAATGCCGCGCTTGCGCTGGCAACAGCTGCCACCCGTATTCCTCCCGGACTGTACAAGGCTGGTCAGGATTTGCAAAAACCGGCCTTGCTTGCCTGGTCGATGGCGCAATATGTATTTGACAAGTATAAAACCATTGACGTACAACCGCGTATTCTGGTCGTCGATGCTCAGGGTTTGTCACCCCTGTTACAGGAAACCCGTGCAGTCTTTCTTGTGCGGGACTTGATCAATATGCCGGCAAATGACATGAATCCATCTGCAATGGCCGATGTGGTTGCAAATATGGCTCACCAACATGGGGCTGAGTTTTCCCAATGGATTGGAGATGAGCTGTTGCGTGATAATTTTCCGGCAATTCATGCCGTTGGTCGCGCAGCAGCAGATGCGCCACGCTTGCTGTCGTTGACCTGGGGAGATGAATCCCATCCACGCGTGACCCTGATTGGAAAGGGGGTTTGTTTTGATTCAGGAGGCCTTGATATCAAGCCTTCGTCAGGCATGCGGTTAATGAAAAAGGATATGGGCGGGGCAGCGCAGGTGATTGGACTTGCGCAATTGTTGATGGAGCGTGCTTTGCCGATCCGGTTGCAAGTGTATATTCCTGCAGTAGAGAACGCCGTTGGTTCAAAAGCCTATCGTCCAGGCGATATCCTGACCATGCGCAATGGCCTGAAGGTTGAGATTGACAATACTGATGCAGAAGGGCGTCTTGTGCTGGCGGATGCCATGGTGCGGGCGTGTGAAGACAGCCCTGAACTGATGATTGATTTTGCTACATTGACCGGAGCCGCCCGAGTGGCAGTCGGTACGGAAATTTCGGCGATGTTTACCAATGATGATGCGCTGGCTCAAGCATTGAGCCTGTCAGCTGCAGCAATCAATGATCCGGTCTGGCGCATGCCATTGTTTGCGGGTTATGCCAGTATGATGGATTCTTCAGTGGCTGACATGACCAATTCAACTGGTTCTCCATATGCTGGTGCAATCACTGCCGCATTGTTTTTGCAGCGCTTTATCAAGGAATCCATATCCTGGGTACATTTTGATGTGATGGCCTGGAATGTCGCCGGCAAACCCGGGCGTCCTGAAGGCGGAGAGGCGATGGGAATGATGGCTGTAGCGGAGTATCTGGCGCAGCGCTATGGTGAGTAATCTGTTTTATTTATGATTATCTCCCGGGGCATGAGGATCCCGTGGAAGTGACGGGTCCTCAATGTCGTGTTGTGCCACGTTCGTTTGTTGCTGTGTGTTTGCTTTCTTTCGGGGTGAGTATTCCTCATCATTTTCATCCGGTATTCTGCGTCGTTTGCTGCTTTTAACCACCAGTTGCCTGTGCATCAAATTTATAGAACCGTTCATATCATCAGGCACTTCCCCGGCGGGTGCCGGCACGGTCTGACTGGTGCCTGCTGTTTTTTCGGTCTTTTCGCCGGTGATCGCTGGCACAACAAATCGCCCGATAACATATGCGGTCCCGGTAAATGTTACCCCCATTAAAATGCCCAACCCCACGGGTGGTACAAAAAAGGTCAGGACAGCCCCGGCAACAGATAGCGAAGACAAACCAATGCCGATGCAATTGTCGATAAATGATGTCAGGATTTTCATTTTTTCTACCAGCAGGTCTTTTTTCCTGTGCAAGCTCTCAAGCCTGGCCAGCCGGCATTCAATCTGCTCGCAAAGTTCCTCTACCCGCTCAGGGTTATCACCCTGTTGACAGGCTGTTTCCAGCTGTTCAATCCATTTTTCCAGCTCGCTGAAGGATTCAATTTCAATTGCTTCATTGACATCCTGCAGGGTATTGTCGTCCTTGTAATATTGCCGTATCAGTTTGCTCATGACAAAAGCACTGGCGCCAAACCCAAGGATTGCCGAGACTACGGCAATAAAAGGGGCGGCAACAGGAATTAAAAATGCAGCCACGCATAAACCCAGTAACACGGATGCATACATCCATCTTCCGGCGTACTCAAGGGTAAACCGTTTTTTTTGACCCAATAGCCATGCGGTGAGTAAAAGTAATGGTATCTGGAGAAAATCCAC
>CAZDYY010000389.1:0-2092 GCA_964509745.1 uncultured Legionella sp.
CTGACGCACTTCATTAAAGTCATCCACCAGATAATCCAGACATTTCATGCGCTTGAAGGTTAACTCATGGGTCAGGGTAAACTGGATACGCTCATTCCAGACCAGCGATATTTCTGCCGCAGCCAGACCTTGTGATAACAGAGCCATCACCTCTTCCGCCGGCAATTCACAACCTTTACAGTTAAAGCGTCTTTTTTCATCATCCAGCGAAAACAGCAAACAATCGGATGCCAGCTGAAAATTGGCCGGCAATGCTTCGGGATTACTGATCCATTCGGCAAAGAGGATGGATAAACTATCCCGGTGCGGCAACGGCTCAATGCTGATACCCGGAACCGTCTTGCGCAATAAAGCGGTCACCTGGGATGCCTGGGTGGCGCTGGAGGCATTAACCATCAATCGCTTGCTCACCGTATCCAGCAAGGCCATGGTACGCTTTTGCACACAAAATGATTTGGGCAGTAATTCAAATTCCAGATCCTCGGCCATTTGACCTTTTTCCGCTCGTTTTACGGCATAACCGCGCTGCACTTCCAGTGCCTGTACCCGTTCTGCAAGAATGCGATTAATCACACCCCGCGGCAAAAGCCGCTCTTCCTTGCCCATGCAAATCGCGGCAGCCCCTGCCACCTGATGCACAAACTCACCTGCAACAGCCGGCAGCCAGCCATAAATAAACCGGGCATGCGGAGGACAGGGCTTCAGGGCATCTTGGGACAGCAAATCAGCAAGATCCTGTGTTTCATCGAGCGTGTATTGATAGATCAGTGCGTTATTAAACCACATCGTGTATCCCTCTGGAAAAAAGAGTAATCCTAGCATTAATCGGGGCGTGAGTGACAGAGATTGTTTAATCGTATATAACTGTAATGTGATAATAAAAAAGGACTTTCAATGCGCAGACAATGGTATATTGGCTTCGGTATCGTTATTCTCGCCATCTTTTTATTTTTTGTCATGCTGAACCACATCCACTGGTTTCCAGTCATTTTAATCCCCCTTGTTATTATCTGGGTATATGACATATTACAAAAGAAACACTCTATATTGCGCAATTTTCCGGTACTTGGTCACATGCGTTATCTTCTGGAGTTTATCCGTCCTGAAATTCAGCAATATTTCATCGCCAATAATGAAGAAGAACGTCCTTTCAGCCGTGAAGTACGCTCAATGATTTATGAGCGAGCCAAAAACATTCGTGACACCATACCCTTTGGTACTGAGCGGGATATTTTGCAAGTCGGCTATACCTGGGTGTTGCATTCGCTTGCTCCCAAACATGCGTCAGAAGTGAAACCACGTGTCATGGTGGGTGGGCCTCGCTGTAAAAAGCCCTACAATGCATCAAGGCTTAATATTTCCGCCATGAGTTTTGGTGGTTTGTCATCCCATGCCATCATGGCATTTAACAAAGGCGCCAAACTGGGTGACTTTGCCCAAAATACCGGTGAAGGGGGGTTAAGCCCTTACCATTTGCAAGGTGGTGATTTGATTTTTCAACTCGGAACAGCCTATTTTGGTTGCCGTACGAAAGAAGGTGCTTTTGACCTGGAGGCATTCAGACAGATCGTGAATCGTGAAGAAATCAAAATGATCGAACTGAAACTCTCACAAGGTGCCGAACCCTCCCTGGGAGCCAACTTGCCAGCAGCCAAACTGACAAAGGAGATCGCTGACATCCGTCACGTTCCGATGGGCCATGATCTCGTATCACCCCCTGCACACACGACATTTCATACTCCCCGGGGCTTGTTGGAGTTTATTGATCAATTGCGCGAGGCAAGTGGCGGCAAACCGGTCGGATTCAAACTGTGCATTGGCAAAAAAAATGAGTTTCTGGGCATTTGCAAAGCCATGATGGAAACCGGGATTTTACCAGACTTTATTACCGTTGACGGTGCTGAGGGTGGAACAGGAGCCGCCCCGGTTGAATTCGCAAACAATATCGGGGAACCCCTCGATGTCGGATTGACCTTTGTGCACAATGCCCTGGTCGGCATTAATGTGCGTGACAAAATCCGGATTATTTGCAGCGGCAAGGTGGCCAGCGGTTATGATTTGGTGCACAGAATCGCCATGGGTGCTGACATGT
>CAZDYY010000390.1:0-2092 GCA_964509745.1 uncultured Legionella sp.
CCGGTTCTCACCGAGCCGGACGAAGCCGCCGTTGTCGAGGAAGCGGAGCAACTGGACCTGGGTCTTCGGGTCGGCGTCGCCGATCTCGTCCAGGAAGACGATGCCGCCTGCGGCCTCTTCTATGATCCCTTTCCTGTCGCTGTAGGCACCGGTGAAGGCCCCCTTGATGTGCCCGAAGAGCTCGGAGTAGGTGAGGTCGCCGCTGTAGGCCGCGATGTTGGTCTTCTTGACCGGGAGCTCGCCGTCGGGGTTGATCTGCTGCCGGTACAGCTCGTTCAGCTTGTTGTACAGGTTGTTGAAGAAAAACTCCTTGCCGGCTCCCGTTGGTCCGAGTACCAGGATGGAGGGAAGTCCTATGGTCGCTTCCTGCAGCACGCCCCTGTTCCAAAGGGCGATCCTGTTGGATAGCGGCTGGGCGACGGTGTTGATGAAGGCGACGATTTCCTGGGCCTTGCGGCTGTTGCCGATGATGTTCCCCAGCCGGTAGGAGGAGACTTTGGGGTCCTTGTAGGCGATGTCGCTTTGCAGCTTGTTCACCTCGAACTGCAGCCGGTCGATGCGCTCGATGTCGGAGATGTGGCGCGAGGTGAGCCGGTCGATGATCTGCAGGATGCGCTTGTGCTCCTCTGTGAAGTACCCTTCCTGCAGCGAGTTCAGGCAGATGACGGCGATCACCTGGTCGTCGCTGATGATGGGTACCGCCATCTCGCTCTTGATCAGCTCGTTCATCGGGCGGTGGAACCCTTCGTGCTGGTTGACGTCGAAGACCTGGCCGATGATCTTCGGTTCCTTGGTCCAGGCGACATAGCCGGTGAGGCTCCGCTCCTGGGGCTGCAGCTCGGTCCCGCCGATCTTGAAGGGGGGGATCTTCTTCTTGAGCCACTCCTTGTTCTTTGCCCCGACGATGGTCCCTTCCTCGTTCTCCACGACCAGGCGTTCCTCCACGACGGCGATGCTGCCGGTGTCGGCGCCTATCAGTTCGGTCGCCTTGGAGAGGACCTTGGTGAGAAACGGGTGAAGCCCCTCGTTTCGCTCCTGGAGCAGATCGGAGATCTCGGAAAGCACCTTGATCTCGAGATGCTCGCCGCCGACCTCGTTGATGACGCGCTCCACCATCTCCGCGTGGGTCTGCAAAAGCCCCATCTCGAATTCGGTGTAGCTGGTGAGGTCGCGGGTGAAGTAGTTGATCAGGCAGATGAGCCGCCGCGTCTCGGGCTCGATGCGGGGCACCATGTACAGGGTGCGCAACCCCATCTCCTCGGTGAGCGCCCGGCGCTGGATGGATTGGTCCGTCAGGTCCGCGAAGAAGAGCGGCTTCATCAGCAGGTCGTCGGTCACCACTCCGGCCTCGTTCACGTAGCGGGAGACGAGGGAGGTCCCGTGCTTCAGGTCTATGTTCCCCACGCTGTCATAGCGCGATTTCAGATAGGGGTCCTGCGCGTGGCTCGCAAGCACTTCCATGCCGCCGCGCACGGGAACGAGGACGGATGCGAGCGTCAGGCCGTCGATCAGGTTGACGGCGGAGCGGACCATGAAGCCGGCGGCTTCCCTTCTCTTGTAAAGCTCGACCCTGCGGGCCAGGAGCAGTTGCTGGTGATACTTGCGGGCCTGGTCCACCTGCTCGCCGGCCCTGGCCAGAAACGGGATCAGCGTCTCTATCCGCTCCCGGGGGAGGAGCTCGCCGTCCACGCACGCGACGCCGATCGACTTCCCCTGGCTGGTGATGGGGAGCATGGTGGTCCCGTCGATCTTGAAGCGCTGCGAAAACTCCTGGTCCAGCGGGAGGCCGTTTTGCGCGGGGTTGTCGAACTGGGCCACCTGCTGGGTCACGAAGGTGCTGGAGACGCCTGCTTCGGCGGATATGATGGGGAAGGTTTCCTGGCGGATTTCGGAGGCGAAGCTGCCGCAGGAGAAGGCGCAGGAGAGCGCGCCGCGGGTGAGATCTTCCAGGTAAACCCGGACCCTCTCCTGCTCGGAGACGAGTCGCGCCCCCTCGCCTACCAGGTGCAGCATCTCGTCGAGGTTTTCCTTGCCAAACGAGGCGATCCGGTCGCCGATCCTCTTTAGTTGCTCATCTATGACGGTCATCTGT
>CAZDYY010000391.1:0-2091 GCA_964509745.1 uncultured Legionella sp.
ACTGAGAATGATGCACAGGCATGGGATCGCTTGGGCGGAAAACATGGGCATAAAGGTGTTGATGCGGTGGATTGCGCGTTGGCAATGCACAGTATTTTACAACAATGTCAGGAGTTAGCATGACAAATTATATATTTATCACCGGCGGGGTGGTTTCCTCTCTGGGTAAAGGTATTGCTGCTGCATCACTTGCAGCCATTCTTGAGGCGCGTGGTCTGAAAGTGACCCTGATCAAACTGGATCCGTATATCAATGTCGATCCCGGTACCATGAGTCCTTTTCAACATGGCGAAGTGTTTGTGACCAATGATGGCGCAGAAACAGATCTTGATTTGGGTCATTATGAACGGTTTGTTCGAACCACAATGACCAAACGCAACAATTTTACCTCCGGTAAAATCTATGAAACGGTCATAAAAAAAGAACGCCGCGGTGATTATCTGGGTGGTACTGTGCAAGTCATTCCCCATATTACCAACGAAATCAAACACTCGATTAAGCAGGGTGCGGAAGGTTTCGATGTGGCCATGGTTGAAATTGGTGGCACTGTGGGTGACATTGAATCCCTGCCATTTCTGGAAGCTATCCGGCAGATGCGAATTGAGCAGGGCGCTCAGCGTACACTGTTTATCCATTTAACTCTGGTACCTTACATTGCAACGTCAGGTGAAACCAAAACCAAGCCGACCCAGCATTCGGTCAAGGAATTGCGTTCTATCGGGATTCAGCCTGATATTTTGATTTGTCGTTCTGAAAAGCCGTTGTCTGATCATGATCGCGTTAAAATTGCGCTGTTCACCAACGTGGAAAAAGAAGGCGTGATTTCGCTCCAGGACGCGAAAAGCATTTATCAAATTCCCATGATTCTGCATGAGCAAGGTCTGGATGAAATTGTTGTTAAAAAACTGGCATTAACGTTAAAGCCCGCTGATTTGACCGAATGGCAGGCAGTGGTGGATGCCCAGGCAATTAAAACCATGCAGGTAAAAGTTGCTATTGTTGGCAAATATACTGATTTGAGTGATGCATACAAATCCATCAACGAGGCATTGACACATGCCGGTATTCATACGCAAACGCGTGTGGAAATTGTTTATATTGATGCGCACACAATTGAAACGCATGGTACAGAAGTACTGAAAAGTGTAGATGCCATTTTGATTCCCGGTGGATTTGGCGAGCGCGGTGTGGAAGGCAAGATCATGGCCATTCAATACGCACGTGAACAAAACATTCCATTTTTGGGGATTTGTCTCGGCATGCAAACTGCACTGATTGAATTTGCCCGAAATGTTGCCGGGATGGCAAATGCCAATTCCACCGAATTTGATAAAAACACACCCTATCCGGTTGTTGGTTTAATCAGCGAATGGATGGCCGGAGATGGCAGCATTAACCTGCGTGATGAAAACAGTGACCTGGGTGGCACGATGCGACTCGGAGCCCAGTTATGCAAACTGGAAGAAAACACCCGGGCGAGACGTATTTATAATATGCCCGAGATTGTTGAACGCCATCGTCATCGTTATGAAGTAAACAATGCCTATGTCGAAGCGCTGGTCGGGCACGGGTTGATTATTTCCGGCCGATCTGCTGATGGCAATCTGGTTGAAATGATTGAACTGGACGATCATCCATGGTTTGTTGCCTGCCAGTTCCATCCGGAATTCCTGTCAACACCACGTGATTGCCATCCATTATTCAAGGATTTTGTTCTGGCAGCACGCGAACACCATAAAAAGGAACAAGCATGAAGCTATGTGGTTTTAATGTTGGTATTGATTCACCAATGTTTTTAATTGCAGGTCCCTGTGTCATTGAAAGTGAAGCGCTGGCACTGGAAACAGCAGGGTACCTGAAAGAAATTTGCCAACAGTTATCTTTGCCGTTTATTTACAAGTCATCCTTTGACAAAGCCAATCGTTCCTCCATGGGCAGTTACCGTGGCCCTGGATTTGAAAAAGGCCTGCTGATACTTGAAAAAGTCAAAACCCAGATCGGTGTGCCCGTCTTGACTGATGTGCATGAAGATACCCCGCTAATGGAAGTTGCCAGCGTGGTTGATGTTTTGCAAACACCGGCTTTTCTTTG
>CAZDYY010000392.1:0-2073 GCA_964509745.1 uncultured Legionella sp.
CCCGATGTTTGCTCCCGGTGCAATACCAATACCACCCACCTGGGCTGCGAGGGCATCCGAAATATAATCGCCGTTTAAATTCAGAGTCGCAATCACACTGTACTCTTCAGGTCTTAACAGGATTTGTTGCAAAAACGCATCAGCAATCACATCTTTCACAATAATCACTTTTCCTGTTTCAGGGTTGGTAATCTGCATCCATGGACCGCCCTGATAGGGTGTTGCTCCAAATTGGTTACGGGCAACATCATATCCCCAATCCTTGAAAGCGCCTTCAGTAAATTTCATGATATTCCCTTTATGAACCAGGGTAACAGAATCACGGCCATTATCAATGGCGTATTGAATGGCGGCTTTCACAAGTCGGGTGGTACCTTCCTGAGAAACGGGCTTAATCCCGATTCCACAGTGATCAGGAAACCGTATTTTTGTAACGCCCATTTCCTCGCGCAAAAAACTGATTAATTTATTGGCATCTTTTGAACCTGCCTGCCACTCAATCCCGGCATATATATCTTCAGAATTTTCCCTGAAAATAACCATATCTGTCTTCCAGGGTTCCTTGACCGGGCTGGGTGTGCCGCTGAAATAACGAACCGGGCGCAAACAGGTATACAAATCAAGCTCCTGTCGAATAGCGACATTCAGCGAACGAATTCCCCCACCAACCGGTGTAGTCAATGGCCCTTTAATTGCCACAACAAATTCCTTTATTGCTGTCAGGGTTTCTTTCGGCAACCATTGATCAGCTCCATAAACTTTAGTCGCTTTTTCCCCGGCATAAATTTCCATCCAGGCAATTTTTCTTTTCTCACCATAAGCTTTCTTCACTGCTGCATCAACTGTGCGTAACATGGCAGGCGTTACATCTACACCAATACCATCGCCTTCAATAAAAGGAATGACGGGGTGATCGGGTACGTTCAGTGTCAAATCAGCGTTTACTGTGATGGCCTCACCATGAGTGGGCATGTGAATTTTTTCGAAAGTCATGGATTGTTGCTCCGAACAGGTAAAATAATAAATCATAACACGTGTATCTGGTGCCCGGAAAATTTTCCGTCGCATATACAAAGACTGGTTTTATCCAGGTTTTAATGAGCCATATGTTCCGTGGTTAACCTCGGGCAAAACGGTTTTATCTGCCACCAGTTTGAACCACGGCCAGAATGTTAATGTGGCCAGAACAGTCACCGCGCCGTACAGGATCCCATTATTAAACCCTAACGATTTATCGATCAATACTATAATCAGCTCATATCCGCAACAAAAAAGGGCAATCAGAATCATTTGCTGAATCACTGAGAAAAAATGAAACCGTCGGGTTTTACTGGCTGCAAGGCATGAGGTCAGCAATAATGCAAACGCGTGTTCACCCAGCACTGAAACCTGCAGTACATCCAGAGACAATCCCAGCAACAAGACCCATGTTACACGAAAATAGCGCGGCAGGAAGAACTGCACATAAAGCACAAACATCAACACCCATGAGGGACGAAAGATAGCTGTTGATGCAGGCAATGGAATAATAGAAAGCACAAGAACAGCCAGCACCAGGCCTAAAAAACGAAACGTTAAATTTGTCATGCATTCCCTGTCAGTATGTTCATACGTTCATTAATTTGTGCCGTGATCTCATTATGTTCTTCTTCAGGCCAAATCAGTAATACCAGACGGTTGCGATTCAAAAGAGCAACAGGACTAACCCTTACAGTGATAAAATCATCACCTCGAATATGCTTGACATGTTCCACGCGCCCGACAGGGTATCCTTCAGGGTAACGACGACCGAGTCCCGATGTCACCAGTAAATCACCTTTGACAATGGAAGAAGTGGCAGGCAAATTAATCAGTGACAAATGACTCATACTGTTTGTGCCGACGAGGATAGCTCGCTCACCTGTCCGATCATTTCTTACCGGAACAGCACATTTCGAATCTGAAATCAGCAGCACCGTGCTGGTCATTAAACCAACATCAATAATTTGTCCCATCACACCCTTGGCATCCAGAACAGGCTGTCCGACAAATACACCATCACGCGATCCCTTGTTCAGGATCAGAACCTGTCGT
>CAZDYY010000393.1:0-2070 GCA_964509745.1 uncultured Legionella sp.
TTATTCTGCCCAGGCGGAAAAACTGATGACCAAACCCCTTCGATTTCACGGATATACCGGCGAGCTGAATGAAATGACCCTGCATGCACGTGGTGTGGTGTTGTGCATCAGTCCCTGGAATTTTCCGCTTGCCATATTCACCGGTCAGGTGGTTGCAGCCCTTGCCACAGGAAATTGCGTAATCGCCAAACCAGCCACGCAAACGACGCTGATCGCGCATTTTGCAGTTAAGCTCATGCTCAAGGCCGGTGTGCCTGCCGGGGCAATACAATTAATACCCTGCCGGGGAGCTACTGTAGGACCCACGCTGGTTTCGGACCAACGCATCAAGGCCGTGATTTTTACCGGTTCAACCCAAACCGCGAGTTCAATCAACCAGACACTGGCCATGCGCGGTGGGGAAATTATTCCGCTTATTGCTGAAACCGGCGGTCAAAACGCCATGATTGTGGATTCATCGGCTCTGCTTGAACAAGTCGTTATGGATATCTTGTCTTCAGCATTTGGCAGTGCAGGCCAGCGTTGTTCCGCATTGAGGGTACTGTTTGTACAGGAAGACATATATCCGCAACTCATCACCATGCTAAAAGGCGCCATGGCTGAACTGCGAGTCGGGGATCCCCGCTGGCTGGAAACTGATGTCGGCCCTGTCATTGATAAAAATGCACTGTCGGGATTAAAGTCGCATGTCACCCGCATGAAAAAACAATACGAATTGATTTACCAGTGCAGTATGGCACCTGAAGCCAAATCAGGCCATTTCATGCCACCCACAGCCATTGCCATTGACTCGATTTCCGCACTTGAAAATGAAGTATTTGGTCCGGTGTTGCATCTGATTTCCTATCAACAAAAGGATCTCGACAACGTGATTGAACAGATTAATCAAACCGGCTACGGCCTGACACTGGGTATACACAGCCGTATCAACCAGAAAGCTGAATACATCCGCCAGCGCGTCCATGTTGGAAACTGTTATGTCAATCGCAACATGATTGGTGCGGTGGTCGGCTTGCAGCCATTTGGCGGAGAGGGACTGTCAGGCACCGGACCGAAAGCTGGTGGACCACATTATTTACTGCGATTGTGCCATGAACGCACCCTGACCGTTGATACCACAGCGGCAGGCGGAAACGCCAGTTTGATGTCCTTACCGGAGTAAACCATGAATAAATTATCATTATCGATCACCGCCTTGCTTCTTTGTCTGGTTACATTCCAGACTTCAGCAGCCACCTGCCCTGATCCGTCGACCAGTTCCCTGAAATCCGGCCTCATCCCCCCTCCATGGCAGGAAAATCCATTTTCTGCCCACGACCCACAATCCGATAGCAATACCCGTTTTGTCAGGGCCAATATCCTCGTTGCAGGCATTGGGCGAGGCATCGTCTGTACGTACCAGAATTCCATTGGCTATTACTCCATCTGGTGGCCTGTGGCGGTAAAGATACCCGCACGAGTGGATTACAACTGGATTGAAAGCAATATGAGTTATATGTGCACGATATCCATTGATGCCTGTGTCTTTTATCCTGCGACCTGATTATTGATCCTGCGCAAATGGCAGGTGAATATTTAGCAATTTTCAGCTATCATTTAGCTTTTTCAGGTATTCTTTTGATCTCAGGAGTTGGCTAATGAATCCAGGACAAGACAGTCTTTCCACGAAAACACACTTACAGGTTGGTAACAAGACATACCATTATTTCAGCTTGAAAAAAGCAGAACAAACGCATTTCACAGGAATCAGCCGACTCCCCTTTTCACTGAAAGTCCTGTTTGAAAACCTGTTGCGATTTGAAGATGGCTCCACAGTCACCACCAGCGATATCCAGGCCATAGCCAGCTGGCTCAACAATCAAACGTCCGATCATGAAATTGCCTATCGCCCGGCTCGTGTGCTCATGCAGGATTTCACCGGTGTGCCGGCAGTTGTTGATCTTGCGGCAATGCGTACTGCGGTTGAAAAAATGGGCGGAAATCCTGACAAAATATCCCCTCTGTCACCGGTAGATCTGGTCATTGATCACTCCATTATGGTGGATAAATTCGGTACGCCTGATTCCATGC
>CAZDYY010000394.1:0-2069 GCA_964509745.1 uncultured Legionella sp.
CTGTATTAGGGTGAATGCCGATCGATGTGCTGATATTCGCATAACGCTCAGCCGGCTGATGCAATGCGGGCAAATCATCCAGCTCGCAACACACACACAGCATATGCTCAACGCCGTTTGCCTTTGCCTGATTGATCACATTGTCCATGTCATGGTTGAACTCTGCCAGATCCAGCATGTTGATATGGCAATGAGAGTCGACAACAGGATAGGGTGTTTGCGAAATAGTCATGGTTGCCTCCTGGTATAATCCATCAACAGCGTTTCAATTGCCAGCGTTTGATTCAGGGTAATATTTTGTTGCACGATACCCATCAATGAATTGATTTTGTCCAGCTGCAGGAATAAATCAGCTGTGTCTGCCCGTTCAGAAAAATAATGTAATTTATCAGCCCATGGCTGTGATGTCCGGCAATCCAGCAATTGCTGCCTGATGGCTTGTGCTGTGAACAAATACAAAAACCATAGCAAATCCCCCAGAGCATAATTCGACCAGCGAGATGCCAGCGCAGAGGGAGACGTGGTTTGATCAATCAACTCACACAATCCATCCAGAATCGGCAGGCATTGTTTAAATAACTCCGCGCGTTCAGAAGCCTCGGGATAAAAATTGCCAATGGTTAAATAATCAACCTGTTCAACTGACGAAAATGATTCAGGCGAAGAAAAATGATACTGCTGACAACGACTGATGATCGTGGCCGGTAAACTGCCGATTTGCTCTGCAATCAGGATGAACAAAATGTGTGCGGGAGGTTCTTCCAGAATTTTCAGCAAGGCATTCGCCGCTGACTGGTTCAGGCGATCCGCCTGCTCAATTACAATGATACTGCGCGTACCACATTGAGGCGTTTGATACACACTTTCCTGCAGGGCTCTAATCTGTTCAATTTTAATCGGTGAAGCCGGTGTATCCTGACGAACATAACGAATATCCGGATGCGTGCCCTGCAGCAACAAATGACAAGGCTGACAATAACCGCATGGTGCACTCTCTGGATTCTGGCAAACCAGAATCGACATCAGCCGGTTTACAAATTGCAAAATACCCGCGTGTCGGGGACCGGTAAACAACAAGGCATGCGGCATGCGTTGTTTCTCCAGCAACTGATAGATTGCCGTCCAGGCTGGCGCATGTGCTGGTAAACGCTCAATTTGCATGGTGACTCAAATACCCCTCGATTGCTTTACGTATTGCGTCCTGAACGACGGGCAATGGTTTGCTGGCATCGATCACAACAACATTATCCATGGATTTAATGTGCTGGTGATAGCTATCATATACAGCTTCAAAAAATACTTGTGACTCTTGTTCAATTCGATCTGTTTTACCGCGTGCCAGCACGCGTTGCATTCCTTGCTCAGGCTTGATATCCATAAAAACAACCAAATCAGGCCTCATGTCATCCACACAAAATGCTGACAACTGGTTAATCATGTCAGCAGGAAGTTTTCGCCCCCCACCCTGATAGGCCAGTGTCGACAATTCAAACCGATCTGCCAGAACCCATGCGCCACGGGCCAGAGCCGGCCGAATCACGAGCTCTATTAACTGAACTCGCGCTGCATAAAACAACAATAACTCGGCACGCGCATCCAGAGGCTCAGCCGCCAGACACTCCTTGATCAATTTTCGTGCCACTTCACCAACCCGTGTTCCACCAGGCTCACGAGTCATGACCAGTTCCGGAACATGAGTCGACAATACTTGCCGTATTACATCCAGTGCGGTTGATTTGCCAGCACCCTCAAGCCCTTCAACAACAATAAAACTCCCTCTGGCTACCATTATGGATTCTTCCTTTGATAACGGGCAATCGCCTGTCTTTGTTGATCATACGTGACTGAAAATTCATGCGAACCATCCCCTTTCGCAACAAAGTACAGATAATTGGTTAATTGCGGATGCGCGGCAGCATCTATTGCATCTTTGCCTGCCATGGCAATGGGTGTTGGTGGCAAACCGCGGTTACGATATGAATTATAGGGTGAGTCAACCTGTAAATCTTCATGACAAAGCTTGCCAGTATACGCTGTACCCAGTGCATAAATAACGGTTGGATCCATTT
>CAZDYY010000395.1:0-2069 GCA_964509745.1 uncultured Legionella sp.
CATCGCACGAAATTTTTTTGAAACAATATAGCCTGAGGTATCCTGCAAGCCTATATCCATCAGCACCAGCGCATACTTTCCAGGGCTAAATATACGGCAAGCCTCATCCCCTGAGCCGGCGACATCAACCTCGCAATTTAACGTGTTCAGCAAGGCCTGCTCGACCTGCTGGGCGATCAGGTTATCTTCTACCAGCAATACCCGGATGCGGGCTGATTTATCAAATAACCCCGGCGACTGCTCTTGATGATGAGGGGGCTCCGGGTCAGGTTTCCTTTTGGACGCATCATTTAAAATCACCACAAGACCGATAACGTGCCTGTCCGCATCAAACAGGGGAACACGCGTGGAACGATAGCAAACCACATCACCCTTGTCGTTATAACAAGGCTTTTCTTCAACGTCATACTGCGGCGCACCGGAAAACAGCACGGACAAGTCATCCAGCCTGAATCGTTCAATACGCTCAGCTGTCCATGGCAGGTGTGCTGCCATTTGCTCATACGGAGTACCCGCAAAGTCAGTCGGCTGTTGCAAACCCATAAATTTGACGAAGTTGATATTACAGCCGCACAGCTTGCAATCGGCATCAATCCAGTACACGATATTTGGCATGCAATTGATAATGTCCATATAGTACTGATGAACATCCTTGCCGCCGTCCAAACCACCCCGTTTGATTTGCTGGGCCATTCCATGTCTCCATTGCAATACGCCGTTTTGAAAGTGTATTAATTATATAATCACAGGCATGGAGATTCTGCAAATCACAGCCGGGGGCATTTGCAAAAATCAGGTGTAATCCACCGAAATGATTTCGTATTCCACATCTCCGCCCGGTGTTTTCACCACAACCGAGTCATCCACCTGCTTGCCAATCAGGGCGCGACCGATAGGAGAGCTGTAGGAAATCTTGTTCAGTTTGATGTCTGCTTCGTCCTCACCCACAATCTGATAGGTAATTTCAGCATCCGTTTCCACATGACAAAGATGAACCCTGACACCAAACACAACTTTGCCGTTATTGGGGAGCTTGCTGATATCCACCACCTGAGCCATGGACAGCTTCCCTTCCAGATCCTGAATGCGCCCCTCCATAAAGCTCTGCTCCTCTCGGGCGGCATGATATTCGGCATTTTCCTTCAAATCACCATGCGCTCTTGCCACAGCAATCGCTTCGATAATTCGCGGACGCTCGATGGTCTTCAGGCGATGTAATTCCTCTTTCAGTGCCTCTGCACCTTCAACAGTCATTGGATGTTTTTGCATCATGTAAATCCTGTAGTCTTGTTACGGTTTGTCTGTCTTCATATTTCATTGCAAGGCACGCCGCCTCTGCACCCGACAGCGTAGTGGTATAACTGACCTTGTGCTGCAATGCGCTGCGTCGAATAGCAAATGAATCCGCAATGGCCTGTTTGCCTTCGGTAGTGTTCACAATGAAATCAATGTCATGATTTTTGATGTAGTCCACCACATGAGGCCGGCCTTCCGCTACTTTAAATACGCGTTTGCAGGAAATTCCAGCCGCTTGCAGAACCATATTGGTCCCGCGTGTTGCAATAATTTCAAAACCCAAATCAATCAAACGCCGGGCAATTTCACCCACTCGCGCCTTGTCTGCATCCCGAACGGAAACAAATGCCCGGCGATGTTTTACAATATTACACCCGGCCCCCAGTTGCGCTTTCGCAAATGCCTGCCCGAATCGTTTGGCGATCCCCATCACCTCACCCGTTGATTTCATCTCGGGACCCAGTATGGAATCAACCCCGGCAAATTTGACAAACGGGAACACCGGCAATTTAATCGAATAAAACGCAGGCATTGGTGCATAATGGGTCAAACCCTGTGCTTTTAAACTCACCCCCGTTTTACACAGCGCGGCGATTTTTGCCAGAGGCAAACCGGTAGCTTTTGAAACAAACGGCACGGTGCGTGATGCGCGTGGATTGACTTCCAGTACAAATATATCATCAGACTGGATGGCAAACTGTGCGTTGATCAAACCTACAACTCCCAATTCTAACGCCATTAATCGCATTTGTTCAATCAAATCCTGCTGCATG
>CAZDYY010000396.1:0-2069 GCA_964509745.1 uncultured Legionella sp.
ACACCCAGCTCCAATACCGGTGAAGTCGAGTACCTCAACAAGCGCCGCAATCTGGCCTACGAGTACGACAAGTAGAACTACGGGCTCGATGCCAACTACACCCTTCCCATCTGGGCTACGAACCTCGGTCTGGGCTACCAGCGGGAGGAGATCGACCGCCAGTTCCGTGAAGCCAATACCAATGAGAACATCTACACGGTCTCGCTGCGCTCGCGTCCGGCGAACTGGCTGAACTTCCGCACCAAGTACCAATACGGCGACCGCAAGTCCGACGGGTACAATGGCGAAGCGGGCAGCAGCACCTACTGGTATTCCCCTGCTGACGCGGACAACAACACCGATCCCAGGTTCACCTTCGAGAACCACCCGGATACCCGCCGCTTCGACGTGAGCGACCGCGAGCGCAACCTCTTCGAGGCCCAGGTCACCGTGAGCCCGATCGAGACCTTCGACGTCTCCGGCGTCTACCGCTATCGCAAGGACGACTTCAACTCCAACGTCAGTCCGTCCCAGCCCCTGCTCAACTATGAGGGAACGCTCACCATCGTTCCGGGCGATCGAATTCTCTTCACCCCCGGCAGCCAGGTGGGTATGCTCAAGGACGAGCGGAAATTCTACGGGGTCGACGTCTCCTATGTCCCGAACCAGCGCCTGCGTTTCGGCGCCTTTGCCAGCAGGGAAGAAGCAAATACCCTGCAGCGTGGCTTCGAATTCGACGACGCAAATAAGGCGGCGCCGTCCGTTGTTGGTGCGGGAGGAATATCGGGATTCGCCTCGAATGGGCAGTGGACAGCGGATATCAAAGATACTACCCACACCGTGGGTGCTAGCGTCGGAATCGCTATCATTCCCAAGAAGCTGAATCTCAACACCGCTTACACCTACTCGGCCGGCAAGGTTGACATCAAGTCCGCCGGATGGGGTGCAACGAGTGCAGATAACACCCAGTATGCCTTCGGGACTCCGCCGACCGTCCGCAATAACCGTCATACCGTCAACCTCAGCGTGGATTATGAGCTCATCAAAGACCTGACGGTCGCCCTGGGCTACATGTACGAGTACTACAAGATCCAGGATTGGCAGCAGTCGAACAACTCCCCCTGGACCCAGCCGGTTAATGGAAACGAGTTCTTCACCCGCGACTCTTCCGCTTCCAACCAGTGGGGCAACCGCCTACCGAACCTGGGCGCCTATCTGGCCCCCAGCTACCAGTCCCATGTCGTCTCGCTCGGTGCGACCTACAAATTCTAGATGAGAAGTCTTGAGAACCGTTTTGTTATTGGGCGTCGACAACGGCGCCCATAACGCTTTCGGCTCAAAATCATGTAGTATATGAAGAAAAACAACCGGCTTGTGCCGTCATACTGATCGCTCGGACGCCGTGGCCGTAAGACGTAGCTGGGGAGCCATCATGGTGGACCCTTCCTTGACGCAGAGATTGACCGAAGTGGCTGTACTGTTCCTCCGGCTGGACTTTACCGCCTTTGGCGGCCCCGCAGCCCATATCGCCATGATGCACGATGAAACGGTCAGGCGGCGCAAATGGCTGAGTGACCAGGAGTTCCTCGACCTTATCGGCGCAACGAATCTGATCCCCGGGCCGAATTCCACCGAGATGGCGATTCATATCGGCTTCTTACGAGCCGGATGGCCCGGGCTAATTGTCGGGGGGGTATGTTTCATCGTGCCGGCCGTGCTTATCGTGCTGTCGGTTGCCTGGGCGTACGTGCGGTTCGGCACTACACCCCAGGCCGGGTGGTTGCTCTATGGCGTAAAGCCCGTGGTGATTGCGATTGTCCTGCAAGCCCTGTGGAACTTGGGACAAAAGGCGATCAAAGACCGATTGGGTGCTGTTGCTCTCATCGTGGTCATTTTGTACCTTGTGGGGATCAATTAGATAGCCCTGCTCTTGGTTGGTGGGCTGATTATCATGTTCGAATTTTCGGCGCTTGCGAGGGAATGTCATGGGGGCATTACTTCTTCCGCTTGGCGGCGCGGGCTTGGTGACGTTGGCTTCCGTGCCGTTTGATCTTCCCCGGTTATTTTTGACTTTTCTCAAGATAGGCTCG
>CAZDYY010000397.1:0-2047 GCA_964509745.1 uncultured Legionella sp.
AAAGGCTCTGTTGCCCGGGCGATTGAAGCGGTGGAGTTTTACTGCGGCGTAGTCACACAGCTTGAGTGCCAGGCATCCTCCAATGTTTCAAGCCACATCGACTGCCACACCATCCGCCAGCCTCTGGGTGTATGTGCAGGTGTCTCGCCATTTAATTTTCCTGTTATGGTGCCGGTCTGGATGATGATTCCGGCGATTGCCTGCGGCAATACGTTTATTCTCAAACCCTCCGAGCAGGATCCCTCCGCGCCCTTGCGTCTGATGGAGCTGCTGGGTGATGCCGGATTGCCCGAAGGCGTTGCCAGTTGCCTGCAGGGGGATAAAACATGCGTCGATTATTTATTAAATCATCCTGATATTGCAGCCTTCACTGCTGTTGCTTCAACAGCTGTCGCGCGCCACATATATACCACTGCCCGGGGTATCCGCGCGCATACATTTGGCGGAGCCAAAAATCACGCAGTGGTCATGCCGGATGCTGATTTGGACAAAGCGGCCAGTGCCCTTGTCGGTGCAGCCTATGGCTCGGCAGGTGAGCGTTGCATGGCGATTTCTGTGGTTGTAGCTGTTGGCGAGGAAACGGCTGATCATCTGGTGGCCAGACTCACACCGTTAATCAATAACATCCGGATAGACGCAGGCGACGTACCAGACTGTGACATGGGACCACTCATCAGCAGTGCCCATCGCCAGCGCGTGATTGATGCGATTGGGAAAGGCGTTGCCGAAGGCGCCAGACTGGTCATTGATGGCCGGGAATTCAACCATCCGTCACATCCGGATGGCTTCTTCATTGGCCCCTCCCTGTTTGATGATGTCACAGCATCCATGTCGATCTATCAACAGGAAATTTTTGGCCCGGTACTGGTTATTGTGCGCGTGGCTGATTTTGCTCAGGCACTTGAACTGGTTAACCAGCATCAATATGGCAATGGTACAGCAATTTTTACCCGTGACGGCTATATTGCAAGAGAATATGCTGAAAACGTACAGGTTGGCATGGTCGGCATTAATATTCCCATTCCGGTCCCCATCGCCAGCCATCCATTTGGTGGCTGGAAAAATTCATCGTTTGGCGACAGCAACATGCATGGCAAGGAAAGTTTTAATTTTTACACCCGGAGGAAAACCATTACCAGTCGCTGGATTAAAACAGACATGGCTGAAAATACATTCAGCATGCCGACACATGGTCAGGACATCAAATGAAAAACATCGGATTCATCGGCCTTGGGCACATGGGATTACCCATGGCCATCAACCTGATCAAGGCAGGCTACATCGTCACAGGGTATGATCTGCAAACAGCCGCGTTGGACGCCATTGTAAAAGCCGGTGGCATCAGGGCAGATAACCTGCAAAAGGCTGCCAGCGATCAGGACATCATCATCACCATGCTGCAAACCGGCCAGCAAGTCGAAGCCGTTTGCCTCGGCGAACAGGGCTTGTTTGCTGCAGCAAGACACCATACATACGTTATCGACTGCTCATCCATCGATGTGATGACCTCGCGGAAAATTCATCATGAAGCAACAGCACGTCACCTGGTAGCACTGGACGCACCTGTTTCAGGCGGCGTCAAGGGAGCAATCGCGGCAACATTGACCTTCATGGCCGGGGGTACAGAGTCCGCATTTAAAGCAGCAAAACCTGTTCTGGAACACATGGGAAAAACCATTATCCATACAGGTACTGCAGGCAGCGGGCAGGCAGCAAAAATTTGCAACAACATGATTCTTGGCATATCCATGATCGCCGTTTCGGAAGCCTTTACCCTGGCTCAACAACTTGGACTGACGCCACAAAAACTCCATGAAGTCGTCACGCATGCTTCAGGCCAGTGCTGGGTCATGAATCAATATGTGCCTGTCCCCGGAGTCCTCGACAACGTGCCTGCCAATCATGATTATCAGGCAGGATTTACTGCCGCCATGATGTTGAAAGACTTGCGGCTGAGCCAGCAATCTGCTGAAACCGTTGGCATCAGAACGCCCATGGCAGAACAGGCTACCCGGCTGTATCAGCAATTTAATGATTCCGGTATGAG
>CAZDYY010000398.1:0-2044 GCA_964509745.1 uncultured Legionella sp.
CCTTTCACTGACTCAAGTGTCTTAGTGATTCTGCTTGAGCAGCTGCCACAGGTCATACCCACGGTTCTAAGAACTGCAACGGAATCGGCTGTCGCGCCGATCCGGACACGAAAGGCGAAAACAACTAACACGGTAACGGCCATGATGACGAGAAAAGAGGTAGATATCGTTTTAGCGTTCATGACAAACCTCCTCCAATTCCTTGAGCAAGGGCACGCGTTGGCGCATTCCCCTGCCAATTCCGCATTCCGTACAGATTGATGGCAATACCGGCACCTTGCAGAGCCAGCCATCCGGACCGGCCAAGGTAAAATGCGACTATCCCCAGAAGTAGCGCTGAAAGAGTCCAGAAAATAAACGAACTGCGCCGGCCGTGGGCGTTGAGAACCGATCTGGTGAGGGAAGCAGCCACTCCTGTCCATTCGATGATGCTGATAGCACTGCTGCTGTTAATCAATAACACTATACGGCTCCTCGCATTAACAACACGGTACATTCAATTAACGCGCCAAACTGATCAGAAATTGTAACGCACCGACATTCCACACAATTATCATTCAAGCCTGTACACATTGCCTAAACCGGCCCATAAATAGTGGAGAATATTCGAAGCAGATGGAGGAATATTCTTTGATACAGCCCGCCAAGTAAGGTTCACTGCAAAGATTACGGCCGGGCCAACGACGTCCCGGCCATTCGTTATTTACCAACATTCAAGAAAATCCTCGCCGAAGCTTATGAGATTGTATCCGGCTTTCATCTTGGTCGCGCTGCTGGTGATCCTTCCCATTCCTGCCATCACAGTGCAATTATCGCTCACAGAATTCCAGTCACGACAGAGAAAGGTTCGTATAGGCTATGCTGATATCATGATTCAGACTGGCAGTCCGGTTCCTGATATCGTTCAGCAATCAGCCGCAGTTCCTCAGGTGCTATTGCCATAAATGTTGCAAGCACAGCCGGGTCGAAGTGGCGGTCTCCTTCACCAAGCATCACAGCAGTCGCGGCTTCGTATGTCATGGGAGAGCTATAGGGGCGCTGTGAGGTGAGCGCGTCATAGACGTCAGCCACCATGAACAGCCGTGCCCCCAGCGGGATTTCATCTCCTTTCAATCCGCGGGGGTACCCCTTGCCGTCGTAACGTTCGTGGTGGGCATGGACAATCTCCGCCGCGTCCCTGAGAAACCCGATCTGTTTCACTATCTGGTATCCCGCCTCCGGATGTTTACGCATCTCACGCCATTCCGAATCTGTCAGTTTGTCGGGTTTCAAGAGAATTCCGTCTGGCACGGCTATCTTCCCGACATCGTGGAGCAAAGCCCCCATACCTATCACTCGCCGCGTATTCTCATTGACGCCAAACCTGCTGGCAATAAGCTCGGTATACTCGCGCACTCGTTGAGAATGCAGGCGAGTGTTGTGCTCCCGAAGGTCCAGTGCCGAGACTAGCCCGATAAGGGTCTCCTCGTTTGCATCGGCAACTTCCTGAATAAGTGACCGTTGCCGGTCGAACAGCCAGCCGGGAATGGCCCCGGCCACCCAGAACCCAACCAATTCCCCGACCTGGTTTGCCTGTTCCATATAGTTGCCGGGCCAGTCCAGAAACGCGTGCGCGATAAAGAGCGCGCTGACTGCCAGGGCCGTGACACACGCCCCCCTGAACCCGAACCAAGCCGCCGCGATAACTGGAGGAAGGAAGTAGAACTTGCGCAGTATGATGTGTATTTTGTGGTAAAAGTGTGGCTCTGTCGGCGTAGCATAGTGAGCCAGGGCAATGACCGCTGTCAATGTCGCCAGGATAATGATTTTTTTCCGTGTGTTGCGGGAATTGTTAATGGCAGGCTCCTGATACTTTTACTACAACGAGATGATCAGCCATGCCTACTCGTGAAGCCGTGTCAGCGGCGACCAGGGTGGCTGCGCAATCCTTTGAGAAAAATGAAGATCGTACCTATAATCCCGGCGCTAACCATGACTTGACCGACATTGTGATGCCATCCGCCGTCCCGTGGTGCAATCACCAGCAGCGATCCGGCGACCATGA
>CAZDYY010000399.1:0-1351 GCA_964509745.1 uncultured Legionella sp.
CCTTGCGCGTTTGTGGCCATTTAAACAAATGGCAATCATGTCCATGCCAGAAACACCCGTTTACAACAATTAATGCCTGATAACGGGGTAAAATGATATCAGGTTTTCCAGGCAGCTTATTGTCATGCAAACGGTATCGAAATCCCAGTGCGTGCAGATGTTTTCTAATGATCAATTCAGGCTGCGTATTTTTATTACGGATCCCAGCCATCATTCGACTGCGTTTTTCACGGTTAACGACGTCAGTCATAAAGATATGGCTGCATATGTCTGGCAACTGCTTCCACCACAGGAACCACCACAGCATTTCCAAACTGTCGGTAAGCCTGTGTATCAGAAACAGGAATTTTGAATGTACTTTCCCCCGGCATGTCAAACCCCATCAGCCTTGCACATTCACGGGGTGTAAGACGTCGTGGGTTTGATTTATCAGGTTGATGGATCAAAATTTCGGAGCCATCCTTGTAATACCGGGCGGACAGGGTACGTGCAATCTGGTCAGGAGAGTTCAAGCCAAAACCAAAGCCATTTCCTTGTGCTTTATGTTTGGCAGCATAGTGTTGCAGATAGTTCCATAATTTATCCGATAGCGTATATTTATCAGAAACCCGGGCATCAGTGCCAGTGGTAAATGGATTTTCTTCTGGCTCAGAACCATCCCCGGGATGCAGAATACTGGACAGTCTGGGGGATATTTCAGGTTTTACCAGTGTAGCAAAGGAGAAGTCGTTTTTTGTGTTAAATCCGGCAATAAAAATTCGTTCACGATGCTGGGGAACCCAGGGTTTGGCATCAAGAACAACCCATTCCACGTGATATCCCAGTTCCTCGGTCAGGACCTTGTAAATGACTGAAAACGTTTTACCTTTATCATGATTAACCAGATTTTTAACATTTTCCAGTAAAAATGCCTTTGGGCGATGATAATCAATGATCCGGGCGACATCAAAAAACAGGGTGCCCTGTGTCTCGCAGGCAAACCCGTGCGAACGGCCAAGACTATTTTTTTTACTCACACCTGCAAGACTGAATGGCTGGCAGGGAAAGCCTGCCAGCAACACATCGTGTGCTGGTATTTCACTGACATGTATTTTTGTAATATCGCCAGCAATATCGTGATCAGAGTGAAAGTTGGTTTTATACGTCAGTTGGGAATATTTGTTCCATTCACTGGTAAATACACATTGCCCGTCAATGCTGTCAAATGCCTTGCGAAAACCGCCGATACCAGCGAACAGGTCGATGAACTGGAAACGGCGCGGATGGTTGTTTTTTGCGTCTTCCATAGTCAGGTTTTACGTGGCGTGGTGACAAGTGTGCATTCTTGCCGTGTTATTTCATTTTCCGGCAT
>CAZDYY010000399.1:1361-2033 GCA_964509745.1 uncultured Legionella sp.
CAAGGGTTTATTGTAGTTGATATAGTAGAGCGATTTATGCTTAACAGCTTTAACAAACCGACATCAGTATGTGGCTCTTTATATTTCGCAGCGCGAGATTCAGAACGGAGCTGCTGCACTATCAAGGATTTTGGTTTTTGATTGTTTTTGTTGTAGTCGTCTGTGTTAATTTCAAAATCTACAGTTGTGTCCAAAACATTTTCTCCGGCAGGTCGTTTCATAAATAGTTTCTTGATAGCTGTTATATACCATTTGATAAACAGAATAAATCCTGCAACCCCCGTTGGTTGTTGTAGTTTATCCCATGATTTAATTAGTCGTTCAAGGCGTAATAAATCCCCATTGCTTTTGAACTCACGTGGTTGTGTTGATAAAACGCCCGGAAAGTATGCGTCAACGTCCTCGCGTGTGAGTGCGCCGTATTTTAATTCACCTTCTGGAAACAGGGTAGCATAATCAGCAGACGTTTTGTCGGGTAGAGCGGATTGCTCTACAGGCCAATATGCAGTGACTCTTGTATCAGGATCAAATAAGGATTCAACAAAATACAACGTTGACATTGCTCGAATGCTGTATAATTCATGATGATTATTTTCACTGATTCGAACGAGATAGACCACTGTATCGGCTGTTATTTCAGTTGAGCTCTGCGTATAGGTTTCAAAATATTTT
>CAZDYY010000400.1:0-2017 GCA_964509745.1 uncultured Legionella sp.
TGATCGATATACCCAGGCGCTCAATAGCGCGTATTTTACGCCCGAGTCGTTTCAGAAAGAAGTACGGCAGGTGAAGTTGTTGAATCAGCAACGTTTTGCGTTGATTGGTACCGCGTTTGCGCTGTCCGAAGATATTAACAAGTTTGTAAAACTATACATGCAGACTCGTGATTACGAGTACTGTTTGATTCCAGCACATCAATTTTTGAAAAAAACCGCAGTTTCTGACCAGGCTATAGCAGACTATTACCAAAAACACCATAATGAGTTTCTGGAACCAGAAAAAGTCAGCATTGATTACATTCGTCTGTCAATGCACGATGTCAAAAAAAATATCAAGCTCACTGCAGAGCAGTTGAAGCGTTATTATGAAGAGAACAAGACTGAGATAGCGAAGCCCTTTGCCGAGGTTCAATCCACTATCAAAGAGCAGCTCCTCGCAGAGGTTGCCCAGAAAAATTACGCTGAAAAGCTGGAAAAACTATCTGACCTGAGCTATCAAACTCCGGATTCATTGACACCTGTAGCTGAAGCACTCAATCTGAAAGTTAACGAGTCTGAGCCCTTTTCAAGGGACGGGGGTAAAACCGCGTTATTAAAAAACAAACAGGTTGCCAGCGCGGCATTCAGCCATGATGTTCTGGATTTGGGTAATAACAGTGAGCCCATTCAGCTGGATAATGACACGGTAATTGTCTTGCGTGTTAACAAACATATCGACGCTGCTGAAAAACCATTGCGTGAAGTCAGCCAGTTGATCGCTGAAATGCTGGAAAAGAAGCAGGCTGAGGATGCAGCCAGCCAGCTTGGAAACGAGTTGCTGGACACCCTGAAAACTGCGGCACAACAAGATAATATAATGCACACCAACGGTTTGAAGTGGCAAGTAGTTAAACAGGCCGCCCGGGATTCAGATAAAGTACCCGTCGCTGTTAACGAGCTGGCGTTTGGCTTGTCCCGTTCCGGTGACCATGCAGGGCAAAGTCTGGATAATGGTGATTTTGTTATTGTTTCATTGAAAGCAATAAATAATGGTCAATTAAAACCAATGGACAAAGAACACATCAGCAGTATTACACAACAGATAGAAGCAAATTATGGTGTAATGGATTATGAGTTGTATGTCAATTGGTTGATGAGCAAGGCTGATATTGTCAAACATTAAGGAGATCTTTAGCTGGACTCCTTTAATTCCTTCTCTGTGAAATTTAGGCTAAGATTGTCCTAACAAAAATAAAAATCAGGTAACCAGTAATGACAGAGACAACGGATATTTCAGATAACCCGGAAGAATCCGGGTTGGAATATGAGACGTTTACTGACGAGCAGCGTCAGTATTTGCATGATGAAGAAGACGACAATCTGATTGCGCAGGTAGAAAGGGTTTACCAGCTCTGGTGGCGCTGGGCAGACTTTCATTTGTATATCATTACACCGACCGTTGACGTTATTTCTCCACCACATATCATTCTGCCCGAGTTAATACCAGGTACACAGGAATATGAGTTTGTTTACCCTATACATGATCATGGGTTTAAATTAAGTGCCTCGAAAGGAGAGGATATTTACGAGGCAGGACTTTCGATGTGCAAGCTGTACTATACCATCGAAAAAATGATTTTTATTTTGATAGAACGTCTGAAGGAAGGTGGTACAGATACTGAAACAGAGGTGGAGGTTGCCTTTGATGGTCATGAGCTGGCTCAACGTAAATGTTTTGATTCCATTATCAATTTAAGTTACAACGTTGTCGTTACAAACTTCGATCCGGGTGCATGGGGCGAACGTTATCTGGCAGCGACAAAACGGTTGGCTGAAAGAGGGTTTGGTTATCCTCCTGAGTCACCGCGTGATATTTATAAAAAATCGCATGGTTCCGTGAAGCACTCCAGACGCTAGAGTATTTCAAGATCCGTGCATCCGGTGTCGTCTGCCTTTTAGAGTATTATTAAGGCTATTGTTCTGTGTACATGACAAAAATTGATTATGTCTTTCCCGTGAAGACGGGAATCCATTC
>CAZDYY010000401.1:0-2015 GCA_964509745.1 uncultured Legionella sp.
AGTCGCGTACGTGTTCCAGCTGTTGGCGATGATCCAGTAGGGGGTGGTGCCGTCGACGCCCCAGCCGAGGATCTTGACGGCGTGGCCGCCGAGGAGGGAGCCGGTGGTGAGCTTGTAGACGCCGCCAGAGTAGGAGAGGAAGTCCTCATAGACGGAGAAGGCGGTGGTGACGGGGCCGTTGGCGAGGATCTCAGCCTGGATGGCGGCGGCGCCCTTGGTGATGGAGTAGACCTTGCCACCGTGGTGGAGGGAGCTGGCCCAGACCTCCGAGTCGTTGCACTTGCGCACGCACTTGGGAGTGGGGTACTCGTTGGCGGGGCAGGGCGGGGGGTTGGTGGCGTTGGGCAGGTGGTGCGAGCAGGGGGGCAGCGAGTAGGGGTCGCACGAGTCGGTGACGACGCCGGTGCCGGCCCAGTAGTTGTAGGCGCCGCCGGGGAAGCCGCCGTCGCAGCCCTGGCCGCAAGAGGTGCAGCAAGAGTTCATGTCCTGGGTGGAGAGCGAGATGTTCTTCTTAAGGAAGACTGGGAAGGTGACAGTGTTAGCTCCGACTGTGAAGAGCACACGCGGACGCTAACGTACTGCAGTTGCGGTCGCTCATGGCCTCGACGGAGCCGAAGGCCCAGCACGAGCCACAGTCGGACTGATCACGGATGCGCTGGATGTCGGAGCACTGAGGGAAGGCAGTGCGGGCATCGTAGGAGGCGGGGACGGTGGTGGGGTCGATCTCGAAGACGGTCTTCTCCGGGAGCTTGGGGCCGCCAGTGAGGCGAGTGCCCATCATGGCCTTGAGCTGAGCGCGGGTCTTGCGGGAGACGGCGCCGTTGTCCTGGCGGGCCTTCCAGCCGAAGTTGCCGTTGTTGATGAAGTCCACGAGCTCCTTCTTCACGACGGGCTCGTTGTCGGCGGCCGGAACGGGGTGTGGGACCACCTGGACGGCCAGGGCGACGGCGGCGAGGCACGCCAAGAGGATCAGCGTGGGCGACATGGTGCGGAGGAAGACTAGACGCCGGAACCGAGCCCCGGGGGCCTCGAACTTTCCGACTTACAGTTCGTGTCGGGGTGACGTCATCAGTGACAAAAATGTCGTTCCCATTGCCCTCGTCCCTCGATGAGCTCTGCACCGCAGGCGGCCGATTTTGAGCAGCGCGCTTCGCGCATTCTGAAGCAGGAGAACTTTCGTACCTTCAAGGACTTTTACCCCTTCTACCTCTCGCAGCACGACAACCAAATCTGCCGACGCCTGCACAACGTTGGTACCCTAATCGCGGCTGTGCTCCTCCTCAACTTCGTCGCGCGCCCTTCCTTCTCTCGGTTCCTCTATCCCTTCCTCGCTGGCTACGGCTTCGCCTGGGTACGATCGATCAATCTCTCCCTTTGCGTGTTGCTCACTGTGCCGTAGGTCGGCCACTTCTTCTTCGAGAAGTACATCTCCCTACTTCAAGATGTCGTGTTAGATCTGTCCTGTGGCTCACTCACTCTGTCAACACTTACGCTCATAGGAACAAGCCCGCGACGTTCAAGTATCCTCTTTGGAGCTTCATGGGCGATTGGGTCATGCTGTGGGAGGTCATTTCTGGCAAGAGAAAGTTCTAGGCAATGTATCCCCTCGCGATTCCCACCGAGACTACGTGCAATCTCTTAATGCGTTCCTACTTATTCTTTGCACCACTTGTGCAAGTGAAGCGCGCCTTCACGCTCATGATGAACATCATGGGCGGGAGGAAGCACGTGCCGATCACCCAGATGAACGTGTTTCGGAGCGTGGCGGCCCAGCCTTTGGCGAGCAGGTGATCGGCCAAATCGGCCGCGTCTTCAATGGCCGTGTTAGCGCCGAGGCCGCGGTGCGTGGTCCTGAGCGCGGCGCGTCAGTCAGGGGCAGGCGATCGCGGATGGTTAGAGAGGGGGATCACACATCACACTCGATTGGATCACAGTGACACGATCTGGGACAATGCTGCAATCTGACAGATGGAGGCGCACATGGCGTGGGCGGCGTCGCCCAGGAGGAACACGCG
>CAZDYY010000402.1:0-2009 GCA_964509745.1 uncultured Legionella sp.
TTGTTAGCCGTTAATGACTTTTATTTTAGTCCTAAAATAGTGATTGCTGAGATGTTTGGATGATTAAGGGAATAGATCTTCGAGAGTTGGGTGTAAATTTAAATGGAGTCATTGTGATCTCATTGAGGTTGCGCTTGTTGGTTAAAAATTTTCAGCTTAAAACTTGAGGTCTATTGATTATTTGTCGTAATGGATGATTGGAATAATTGTGAGGCCGGCAGCATGCTCTCTTTGATTGGTATTCTAATGAAGTCATTCAGTATTGTTGGATAGAATTCTGGGCAATCATAGCGTTTGCTTTTATCTTTTTGTGCCTCTGTCCAGCGACTGCGAACGCAGTCAGTACCATTCAACTCTCGTTTTTTTGCAATATCAAACTGACGAGGATCGAGGTATAGCATGTGAATGGATTTTACGATTAAAAAAAAGAAAATCAGTGTAATTGACAGCCTGCGGCGAAAAATTTGATTCCAGCTAAAAAGGTCAAACGATAGTGCGAAAAATATGGGTAGCAAGGCGGTAAGCCACCAGTAGTGGAAGCGGGACCTGGCAAATGCAGCAATTTCAACCCAGCTACTGGCGTCTTTAGGGGCCGCGCCCGTGCGGCCGGCAGATACGATGAGTGCGTACAATAAGCCACCGATTCCACATGCTAAGGCAATTATAAGTGCCTGAGTATTATGATTGTTTAATTGATGTTTGTACGCAATGAGAACAAGTCGTAGCATGCACGCCAAGACCAATGCAAACGCAAGAAAATCCAGTGCGATAGGCATCTCTGGAATTCCTGCAATACGCCCATACAATGCAGTCAAAAACTCCCAATATCTAATTTCAGTTGGAAATGTAAGCGCGAATGGGTGCGTGTGACCCGGAATATTTTCTTGTTGAGACATGACCATGCTGAGTTGTATCAGCAGGGTTAATACACCGAATGTACTCAATGTCTGTAGTGCAGGCCACCATTGTTCAGTGACAAGACTTGCAGTAGGGGGGGCAAGTGTTCTGTGTTTTAGTGCCTGCAAAGTCCAAAAAATGATGGCACTGATAATGAGTGCGACGAAGAGAAAGGGTCCTGAGATATAGGCCAATCCGGCGGCAAATGTTAGAAATGTGAGCGAAAGAAATGGAGTTTGTTTTAATTGGCTAATTTTAGTTAATTTCCAAAGACACCAGTAAAAGAATAAAACCGGTAACATTTGATGATAAGCGATGCCAGCCCGACCCCAATAGGCTGAACTCGACATGCTCAAGCTCAGAAAAGTCAGACCCGCGGCCGTAAAGTGGCGGCTGTAGTTCAGCAACAATGCTGTGGAGAATGATAAAAATCCTGCGAGTGCGAGTAAGGCGAACAAGCGGATGAATAAAAAATTACCGTTACCGATTTTTAAAATTATCCAGTCGAAAATCTGCCCGGTTAAAAAATAGGTGCTATTGTTTGAGATGTGCAGCCACTCAAAACGACCGTTGATCAGAGAAAAAGCTCCATCAGAATAATATCGCCAATCATCAGATAGCGGTAGCCAAGCAGATTTCCAGATAACTTGATACACAAAGATTGTAAAACAGAGTGCTACCCATGCAATTGCCAAAGGTGTGGATTTTTCATGGTCAGTTAGCTGTCTTGGCCACAGCTTAAAGACGGCGACAAGGAACGCTGCTGCAATCAGCCATGGCAGTGTCGAAAGCAAGATGACTTGGGTTGGCATCCTGATCGAGAGAATGACAGGCTTTCTTGGTCCTTCTGAGTTGATGCTGATCGATTTTAGTTTTATGCTTTTGCGCAGTCCAAGAAATCGAAAGCTGACTCGTTCAAGTTGTACCGAATTTGAAAATGAGGTGACATCCAGAGCGAATTTCTGTCGGAATGAGAATGGAAGATTAAAAACGACAGTTCGGCGTCCGGCCAAGACCCGTTGAGCGACAGGCAAGTCAGTAAAAATGGCGTCGTCTTGAGTTTGAATTGGCAGCATTCGACCTCCAGAACTCTGCAGGGAGATCTCCAACTG
>CAZDYY010000403.1:0-2005 GCA_964509745.1 uncultured Legionella sp.
GGGCCTCGTTTATACAATGAACCAGCAAGGCCCTCCCCAGTCCCTTGCCTTGAAACTCCGGAAGAATGGCGACGTCCGTAATGCGCGCACCTCCGGGCTGCCAGTGCAGAAGCGCTTTTCCCACGGGTTTTTCAGCAAGGGTGATGATGTATAAACAGTGTTCCGGGTCATTTAACAAGGCATGTACCCGCTCAGGCGGATCGATATTTTGTACAGGAAAACACAGGCTATCGATGGTATGCATGGTTGCAATGTCGCTCTCGTCAGCAAGCCTTATGCTGCCCTGTGTTTTGTGCGCTGTGGTAACCGGGCTTTTTTCATGCCGTTGCATCTGGAATTCACTGCCCTGGTATTGCAAGCCCAGAGCAGGGAGCCATGCGTCATTCAAGCCGTGAGGTGAGGAAAAACATACCTGTTTGATACTTTCGAGCTTCATTAAAGGCAAGATGGTATCCATCATTTGCGTAGCAATGCCCTGCCGGCGAAAGCCAGGCGCTACCATCAGCGCAATTTCACAGATTGTTTCATAAAAGAAAAAAGCACCGAGATAGCCGACCAGTTTATTCTTGAAATAATACATAATGTTGGCTGGCCGGGTTCTGTCATGACCAAGCAAATGCCGGTAAATACTGACCATGTTGCCGTCTGTAGCTCTGCAGTCATCACTGAGCAAATCAAGGGAGGTCAGTTGTTCTTTATTCAGTATCGATGTTTGAATCAGCATGGTTAACTAATCATGAAAAACAGGATAAATACCAATGTTAACACCAGAAGCAAGGGACTCACTTTCTGGCGAGTGAACAGTTTTAGCAAGGCATACAGGATGATGCCGCTGCCAATACCATCTGCAATGGATGATGTAAAAGGGATCATCATGATGGTGAGCATGCAGGGGGCTGTTTCTGTAATATCGGGTAAAACCAGTTCCCCGGCATGTTTCATCATGCAACAGGCAACATACAGCAGTGCTGGTCCCACAGCAAAGCCTGGAATGGCTTCAGCCAGCGGGAAAAAAAACAGCATCAGCAGGAATCCGGCGGCTATGACCATGGTGGTGATGCCGGTATGACCGCCTGCCTTGATTCCTGCTGCTGATTCAATATAAGGGGATGTACTGGCCGACCCAAGGAGTCCGGCAAGGGTTGAGGCCGTTGCATCGGCCGTGAGGCTTCGACTTAAACGTTCGAGATAATTTGGCCGGGTTTTGAAGACCGGTTGATTGAGCAGACCGATGAGTGTACCGGTAGCATCGAAAACGGCTATCAGGAAAAAAGTAAAGGTTGCCTTGATGGCAGGTGCACTCGACATACCTGAAAAATCAAGCTTGAGGAATGTAGGGCTTATTGACGGAGGTGTCGAGATGAGCCCATGCCATTTGCTCAGACCGAAGGCAAGACTGATCGCGCTGATGGTTAATATGCTGATGATGATGGCACCCCGCACGCGGTAATAATCCAGCGCCAGAATCAATAAAAATCCTGCAAAAAACAACAGGCTTTGCGGGCGACCCAGATCACCAAGATGCATGAGGGTGTGATTGCCACGAATGATGATTTGGTTGGTTTGCAGGGCTATCAAGGCAATCAGCAGGCTGATACCAACGAGAATCGCGATTTGCAAATTTTGCGGAATGGATTCAATTAACAACCGGCGCAGACTGGTCAGACTGACAATGATGAACAGTACCCCTGAAATGAATACCATCGCCAGTGCATGTTGCCAGTCAAATCCCGCGCCCTGTACCACACTGTAGGTAAAGTAAATATTCAATGCCATACCGGGTGCCACAGCGATGGGTGTTTTGGCGATGACGGCTGTCAGTGCGCAAGCGAAGGCTGTGACAAGACAGGTTGCGGTAAAGACAGCGCCCTGATCCATGCCGGCATCATGCAGAATGGATGGATTGACAAATGCAATATAGACCATGGTCAGGAAGGTGGTGATGCCTGCCAGAATTTCTGTTTTTAGTGAAAATGGTTGTTGCTCAGCGGTTTGCATGGACATG
>CAZDYY010000404.1:0-2002 GCA_964509745.1 uncultured Legionella sp.
CAAAGTCATCTGGGGTGGACGCTGGGACTCCCTGTTTGCGCTTGATAAATATGGTCTGATGCAAAAACGCATGGAAGAGTGTGTGGATGGTGACTATCAAAGCTATAAAGCCAATGATGGTGCATTTGTCCGGGAAAAATTCTTTGGACAGTACCCTGAATTGAAAAAAATGGTGGAAAACCTGTCTGATGATGAAATCTGGCGCCTGAATCGTGGTGGTCACGACTCACAGAAAGTTTATGCAGCGTATGCCCAGGCCGTTGAGCACAAGGGCAGCCCGACCGTCATTCTTGCCAAGACGGTTAAAGGATATGGTATGGGTGCGGCAGGCGAAGGCATGAATATCACTCATCAACAAAAGAAAATGACCATTGAACAATTGAGGGCATTTCGCGATCGATTCAATATTCCGATCAGCGATGAGAAAATTACCGAAATACCCTTTTATCGACCGGCTGATGATAGTCCTGAAATTAAATATTTACGCAAGCAACGTGAAGCCCTCGGTGGTTATCTCCCGGCGCGCAGCACCGATGTTGAGCCACTCAAGGCACCTGATCTGACTGCGTTTGCTTCGGTAACCAAAGGGCTGGGTGAGCGTGAAATTTCAACCACTATGGCATTTGTACGCATTTTGTCAGCATTATTGAAAGACAAGGAGCTGGGCCCGCGTCTGGTACCCATTGTGCCTGATGAATGCCGCACCTTTGGTATGGAAGGATTGTTCCGGCAAATCGGAATTTATTCACCAGTCGGACAGTTGTATACCCCGGTTGATCATGAACAGGTGATGTATTACCGTGAGGCACGCGACGGCCAGATTCTCGAGGAAGGGATTAATGAAGCCGGTGCATTCTGTTCCTGGATGGCTGCCGCGACATCCTACAGCTCAAACAAATTCGCAATGATCCCGTTTTATATCTATTACTCCATGTTTGGCTTCCAGCGTATTGGCGATCTGGCCTGGGCTGCCGGCGATATGCAGGCGCGCGGGTTCTTGCTGGGCGGCACGGCCGGTCGCACAACGCTGGCAGGCGAGGGGTTGCAGCACCAGGATGGGCACAGCCATATCATGGCATCAACCATACCCAATTGCGTAGCCTATGACCCGACTTATGCCTATGAACTGGCAGTCATCATCCAGAATGGTTTGTATCGTATGTTTGAAAAACAGGATAATGTGTTTTATTACATTACGGTAATGAATGAAAACTATCAGCATCCCGACATGCCGGCCGGTGTTGAAGAAGGCATTATCAAGGGAATGTACCTGTTGCAGGAAAATAAAAAACCGTCTAAACGTCATGTCCAGTTGTTCGGCAGCGGTTCAATCTTGCGTGAAGTTCTGGAAGCTGCACGTTTGTTGCAGGAAGATTTTTCAGTCACCTCCGATGTCTGGAGTGTGACCAGCTTTACCGAGTTGCGTCGTGACGGTTTGTCAGTTGAACGACACAACCGCTTGCATCCTGGTAAAAAGGCATTGCAAAGCTATGTCAGCCAGCAAATGTCCGGACGCAAGGGGCCTGTTATTGCTGCAACCGATTACATGCGCTTGCATGCTGATCAAATCAGACCATATATCGATGCGCCTTATATTACACTCGGAACGGATGGTTATGGGCGCAGTGATACACGGGAAAAACTGCGGCATTTCTTTGAAGTGGATGCAAAATTTATTGTTGTGACTGCGTTGAAAGCGCTGGTTGATCAGGGTGATGCTCCGGCATCTGTTGTAACTGACGCAATGAAACGCTATGGCATTGATCCTGATAAACTGGATCCGGTGACAATTTGATTCGAGAGGAATGTATGGCAGCTGAAACAGAAATAAAAGTACCGGATATCGGCGGTGCATCAGGTGTAGACGTCATTGAAGTATTGGTGAAGGAAGGCGACAGGATTGAAAAGGATGCGCCGCTGGTGACACTGGAATCAGATAAAGCCAGTATGGAGATTCCATCGCCTGCAGCGGGGATTGTTCGCTCAATAAAAATGAAGCTGG
>CAZDYY010000405.1:0-1999 GCA_964509745.1 uncultured Legionella sp.
ATTCATGCCCCGATTCATTTCAATGATGGTTTTAACTCCGTCGTTATACACGCGCGCAGGACGCCACCGTGTGCATCCCGATATGCTGTAATTGAAATTCAAATCACCTAAATATTCACCGGTTTGTGGAATGGTGTTTTCATGACGCGAACGTGTCTCTTGAATGCGAATGGCATCCCACTTGGCCTGTGCGTCTTCGGGATAGATGAATGACACATAAGGCATAAATTCTTCCCTGGATGAGCGCAGGCGAAAGTGATAGGTACGTCGGTCGGTTGTGACCACCAGTGAGGTATCAAGTCCTACATCCAGTGGCTTAATCAATAAATGCAAGCGTTGACCAGCCCCTACACCTGTAATTGCAGGCTCGACCTCAAACCGTGGGTCACCCACGTTCATATTATTAAACTGCTCACCAGGTTGAAGTGCCACATCACAGACCTGCAAAACTGCACACAAAATTTGTGTCTGACCAGAACCGTAGACATAACTGATTGAACCATCACGTGCGGCCACAGGCTTACTGGTAGCAAGTCCTGTTTGCCATTTTTTACCGATTGAAATTGCCGCACGCTCTTGCGCTGTCAATTCAACAGTTTTTTTAGAAAAATATTGGTTCGCCATGTCATCCTGGCTCACAGCACCGGCTAAAACAGGCACCACCATTAATGCAGATAGCAGTATCGTCTTCATGTGTTAACTCCTGGGTTGAATTTGTTTAGACCAATTAAAATCACGCACAAAGAGGAAATGCGGGTTACGCAGCGCTTCCATATTGGTGGTATCCCCTGTCGATTGGTTTTGATAGAGGTTCACCATCGCACGCATCAAATACGGCTTTTCTTTTAGTGACCCATCACGATGACGCACCGTTTCCATCCAATCGACCTGCCATGATTCTTTTGATTGTTGTAGTACGGAACGTATTTCAATGCTTACCAGCTCGTGAGCGGCACGGGTAAACGGTGTCACTGCGCTACTTCCATTTAAATACTCATTGGCTTTTCGTGCGGCCGGATCGCTGGCTGACAAGCAAGCATATGCCTGCCAAATGGCCTTGGTTTGCAAATCTGTGTCGGCGGTCACTAAACGCATGTTCTCGATAAAACGGGCTGCTGCGGTTCGATAGTCATCCACGTCTGCATCAGGCACTTTATCGGCACGCGTTACTGATATCGTGTTACCACCGCTGTCTTGTTGAAAAACCAGTGGGATGAATTTCGATTGACTGCCGATGTAAATCATCCCGCCAACGGCTGACAGCCCTATCAAAAGACATGTCATGCCTACCGCCTGCCAGATTTGAATAGCTGACATGACGCCTGCGATATGCCCATTCCAGGTACGCCGGGCATTCAGATACGGGTTATCTGTATCAGGTTCCGGTTTAGTGCTTAAATCTTTCGTAAAAATGCGTTTCATGTTCATTGAAAATTTCATGCGGCTACTCCATAGTCAGTTAAACGTAAGCCCTTGATGCGCAACCACTCATGCACCCAATCCTCTCCATGTATCGCGTCCAGCTTCTGAATTACAGCAATGGATTCCTTATCTGTTGAACCCACAAAGGCCAGAGCCATGGGGCCAAGAGCCAAGTTATAAAGACGACGGCCTTTTTCACTCACGTAGTAGTAATCACGTTTAGGCACGGCGGTTGCGATGATGTCAATCTGGCATTGATTCAGACCCATGCGGGCATAAATGGCAGCCGTTTCTTCATCCCGTGCATACACGTTGGGCAGGAAAATTTTGGATGCGGTGGATTCGACAATCACATCCAGAATGCCGGAGTTGGCAGCATGGGATAGATGTTGTGTCGCCATCAGCACACTGCAATTTTTCTTCGCCATGCTATCGAGCCATTCTGCAATCTTGCGACGAAAAGTAGGGTGTGCCAGCATCAACCAGACTTCATCCAACACAATTAATGTCGGCCTACCATCCAGCGACTCTTCAATACGGCGGAATAAATACAACAGAACAGGCAACGCGAATTTTT
>CAZDYY010000406.1:0-1992 GCA_964509745.1 uncultured Legionella sp.
GAGGTTTTTCACTCATTGAAATCATGGTTGTGGTGGTTATTCTGGGTATTTTGGCCGCTCTCGTTGTGCCTAAAATTATCAGCAGGCCAGATGAGGCCAGGTTGGTTAAAGCCCGACAGGACGTGCTGGCCATCCAGAGCGCTCTGGATTTATATAAACTGGATAACGGATTTTATCCTTCAACCGATCAGGGATTAATGGCGCTGGTGCAAAAGCCATCCGGCAGCCCGACTCCCCGAAACTGGCAAAGTTATCTGAAAACCTTACCGAAAGATCCCTGGGGACGTGATTATCTCTATATGAATCCCGGCGAACATGATGAGGTCGATGTATTCACCCTGGGTGCAGACGGTCAACCCGGTGGCACCGGCACGAATGCAGACATTGGTAACTGGAATGCGGGGTAGACACAGCGGGTTTACTCTCGTTGAAATCCTGGTGGTGATTCTTGTCATTGGCATCACCATGGGCTTTGCATTACTGGCCTTTGGTGATTTTGGCGAGAAACGACGCATCACCATGGCCGCAGAGCAGTTTACAAATTATGTCAAACTGGCACAGCAACAAGCCATACTTGAAACCTGCACCCTTGGAATTCGAGTTGAAAAAGACGGCTATCAAGCCTTGCGATTCAGGGCGCCTGACCAGTGGTCGCCCATCAGGACAAGTCGCATATTTCACCTGCAGCACTTCCCCAGCGCTTTGGTGATTCACTGGAAAAGCGTTGGCAAGAAACAAAACAGTCCGGCTATCGTGATCAACTCCTCCGGTGACATGACACCATTCGAACTCGATTTTGGTTCATCTAAACAACCGACCATCATCACCCTCAAAGGGGAAAATAACGGGACACTGCATCTGGTGAAAACCCCATGACAAAAAAATCACCGGGATTTACACTGATAGAGGTCTTGCTGGCATTATGCGTCATCGCCATAGCTCTGACAGCACTCATCAAATCTACCGCCCAAACCGTGACCGGTACAATGCATGTCAAGGAAAAAACCATCAGTCACTGGGTGGCAATGCAGGGGGTTAGCATGATTCAGCTGGGATTGCTCACCATGCATGGACAGCAGGAAATCACCCAGTCGACCACCATGCTGGGACAACGCTGGTACTGGCGAGCCAGATTACAACCCACGCCAGTCAAACACATGCAACAAATCAGCATCACCGTCAGCAAAAAGCAGTCAGGACCGTTTGCTGATGAGCTGATTGCTTTCAGGTGGCTGCCATGAAGAAAATAAATCACCACGCAGCCGGTTTCACCCTGCTTGAAATTCTTGTCGCATTAACGGTCTTCGCTATTCTTGCAACGATCACCTCATCGGCAATGTACAATGCATTCAACACTCGCAGCAAAGTCACCGCACAAGCTGATCGGCTGAATACCCTTGAAATGACCATGGCATTATTGCAGCGCGATACACAGCAAATCGTGGAACGATCTATTCGCGGGAATGAATTGCATGTATTCCCGCCATTTACCGGCCTGCATGACTACCTTGAGTTTACCCGTGGTGGCGAGGTAAATCCCTCCGGGCAGGAACAACGCAGCACACTCAAACGCATTGCCTACCTTTGCCGGAATCATCAATTAATCCGGCGCAGCTGGGAGGCTCTGGATACCACGAACCGCAACCAGTATCAGGATAAAATCCTTTTTGATCATCTGAACCAGTGCCAGTTTTCCTACCTGGCTCATAATCACCAGGTTCTGACTGAATGGCGGGAGTATGCACTGAAACAAAATCAGCGCAAGGAATCGCTCCCCACTGCCATCCAGTTTTCCATGAATTTATCAGGCTGGGGAAAGATCAGCCTGCTGTTTATTATTCCCGAGGCACTGTATGCAGAAGAATAAACACGGCAGCGCCCTGCTCCCCGCATTGTTTATCGTGACACTGGTCGCCATCGCCGCAACCGCCATGAGCACGCGGCTGCAAATGGACATCCATCGGGCACACACCACCATCACCAGCGACAAAC
>CAZDYY010000407.1:0-1992 GCA_964509745.1 uncultured Legionella sp.
TGAGTGATGTGCGTGAACAAATGGGGCACAGCTTCAAACAACATGCCAACGCCCTCACCTCCCACCTGCAATCCCTGACCGAAGAAATTCGTACCCATTTGCAAAGCCTGTCCCTGCAAGTCAATCACCGGTTGACAGAAGGCTTTGAAAAAACCTCATCAACATTTATCGATGTGGTGAAGCGCCTGACCATCATTGATGAAGCACAAAAGAAAATCACGGAATTATCGACACACGTTGTCAGTCTGCAGGATATTCTGGTCGACAAACGTGCCCGCGGCGCATTTGGTGAAGTGCAGCTGGCTGCCTTGATTGGCAATATGATTCCAGCCAGTCATTTCAGTATGCAATATACCCTGAGCAATCAAAAACGTGCCGATTGCATTTTATTTTTACCAGAACCCACCGGTAATGTGGTGATTGATGCGAAATTCCCGCTCGAAACGTATCAACGCCTGATGAATACCGATCAAACGTCCATGGAAAGAAAATCGCTGCAACAACAATTTCGTCAGGATTTGCAAAAACACATCAAGGACATTGCGGAAAAATACATTATCCCCAATGAAACCACGGACGGCGCAGTCATGTTTATTCCGGCAGAATCCATATTCGCTGAAGTGCATTCAAACTACCCCGAAGTCATTGCCATGGCGCAACGACTGAAGGTCTGGCTGGTATCTCCCAGTACCCTGATGGCGGTTCTCACGACTGCACGCGCCGTATTAAAAGATGACGCAACGCGTAAACAAGTACACATCATTCAAAAACACCTGCACTCTCTGGCCGATGATTTCCAGCGCTTTGAAAAACGCATGGACAAACTGACCAAACATATTGATATGGCGCATCAGGATGTTAACGAGGTCAATACATCCGCGAAGAAGATCTCCCAGCGGTTCCAGAAAATTGAATCAGTGGAACTTGAGAATCATGAGATGGAATTGATTGAATCATTGCCTTTGAACTAAGCAGCAAAAAAAAGCGGAACTATCGGCCCGGCGGTTTGGGCGGCGTTTTCACAGGCGTAATGACAGACGTGTTGCTCCCGGAGTGCTTGCTGGATTCCTTGATTCTGTTTTCCCTTTCCTTGCGAATGTTTGATTTTGAAAATACCCCGACTCTGGAAGGAGGATGAGGAACGATGTCCGGCCACGGTTTACTTGCCTGAGACTGCGTAGATGACGAAGGCCCGGATTCACTTTTTCCTGCGAACTCATCAGACAGGTTCCTTGCGATACTGTCAGGAGAATAACGCTCATGAAGTTCAGCCACACCGGTTGGACTTGATTTCTGGACGGGGATAAATTCCTGCAAATGATCAGCCACCGGGCTTGAAAACCTGGATAACATGCCCTTTATATCCTCTGCATATGGTGTACTTGCAACCTCACGACAATACTGCTCCATTTGTTTTCGCTCAAAGTCCTGGTCTGATATCACCCGAAATAATTTGCTATTCAAGGAAGCAGGACGCACCAGACTGGTCGTGTGTTTAAACAGTAAATTCTCCAGACAGTACACATCAAAAAATAAATCAGTAACACCTTCAGGCTTGTTTCTGATCTCTACCAGATGCCCAATGTCACAAAATTCCGGGGAAAAACCAATGGTGCTATCTTTTTTCCAGGACTGTTTTACTTTGCAAAACACGGTACGGGTGATTTTAAAACTGGTAATTGTGTCCTCATTAAATACCGGTCGATTATTCTTGTATAATCCGATTCCATGCAAGGACTTCAGAAATACATCATTGTAAACAACCTGTCTCTTGCCGTATTCCTGATAGATATCAGGGTTATTCAGCAGTTCGCCATGCTCCTTCTGCAACTGATCAACGAAATCAACCGGTGATTTTCGTCTTTTCTCCTCAAGTTCCTCATGATTTCTCACCGAATCAGGAATATAAACCGCTTTCAGATTCACAGAGTAATAACCATGTTGTTCAGTGAAGCTGGTCGTTGTCGCATACACGTTGCAGATAAATTGTAC
>CAZDYY010000408.1:0-1991 GCA_964509745.1 uncultured Legionella sp.
CCCCATCTGCTCCACAACCATCTCGCCAACCTTCTCACCCACCTCGGCAAGGGCAAACGCCGGCAATATGACCGACAAAGCCGCGCCTCCTGAAGCTACAGCTCCGAATGCAGCCCCCACTGTCACAACATTCGACAACACCTCAACCGCTTTGGACGCTTTTTCAAGCAATAGCCCAAGGGTCGCCTTCTCTTTTTCAATCGTCTTGCCGGTGGTTAAAAAATCCTCCATTGCTTTATCAACCAGCAGCATGGAAACATCGTAGAGGTATTGTTGATTAGGTGAAAAAACCATGGCATCCTTTTCCTGACAGCACATATTTGAAAGATGCGGCAATGCTACACTGAATTTTGGTTTGGACAAAGCGGGAGGGATGTCTTAAGGTGTCATATAACTCTGATACAACGCGCCCAGTCTCTCGATAAGTGTTAACGACAGCTCAAAGTTATGCCGTGTAATATGTTCGATATTCAGCCCAATGGGCACATTGATGTTTTCCTGCTGCATAAAACTTAAAATATCCCGCAGAATGTGAGCACAAACTTTAGCTGATCGCCAACCCACACCAATATCCGCACGAAACAATTCTTTCTCGATCGCGCTGGAAATAGTAACACCCAGCCAGCGCAAAAAATTCAAATCTCCATGCGTGGAAATGGGCGCAAAGCTTAAAAAAATCCGTTTCGGCAACACACCTTGTTCACGACAGACATGCGCATATTCCTTTAACAATGCCTTGACAGACTCGGCATCGTAAATAATCTGGCTGGTAAAAAACTCGATACCATTTGCCCCTTTGGCCAGCAAACGGGCAGGCTCCGCATGCCTTGACTGGATGGTAATCCCGCCACAAAAAAGCTTTGTTGGCTGATAGTGGTGCTGGATATAATGCCCCATATCCAGAACAGAAGGTCCCGGGTATTTTATTTTACTGGAACTGCCACCCACCAGAACAAGATTATGGATATGGTGTTGCACGGATGCCTCTACCCACTTCAACTGCTCATCCAGCGGCTCATAAACCGTACAGTGATTTAATACAACATCCGTGTGCTTGTACAAGGCATTTTCCAGAATTTGCGCAAACTCTCCGGAATCCATTTTGGATAAATAATGCGACGGGGTACTTGAACCTTTCGTCTCTTCATCACGAATTTCTGGAATATTTACTGCATCAATTTTAATGGACGCACTGGTCAGCAAATCAATCGCACACTCGGTATAGGCGTCCACGCGTGCCGGATCTATGCTGGATGGGGAAATCAGCTCATATAAAATCACAGGACAGACTGGATCAATAATCTTGTCGCGTAAAGTGTTCATGATTTATTTCCTTAATAGCCGTGCCGCCTCAATCATATTGGCAAGTGCGGCCTCCACTTCCGGCCATCCCCGGGTTTTTAACCCGCAATCCGGATTAATCCATAACCGGTCAACAGGAATCAGGGATGCGGCTTTTTCCATTAATTGTACAATTTCACTCACCGCAGGAATGCGTGGAGAATGGATATCATATACACCCGGGCCGATTTCATTGGGGTATGCAAAATCCCTGAATGCATCAAGAAGTTCCATATGCGAACGGCTGGTTTCAATCGAGAGCACATCGGCATCCATTGCTGCAATGGCTTCAATAATGTCGTTAAATTCCGAATAGCACATGTGCGTATGAATTTGTGTTGCATCGTCCACACAGCCTGTCACAAGCTTGAAACAATGCACCGCTTTGTCCAGATAGTCATTCCAGTTCCGCTGTCGCAACGGTAACCCCTCCCGAAACGCCGGCTCATCAATTTGAATGGCACGAATCCCGGCCTGCTCAAGATCCTTGACTTCGTCACGTAAGGCCAGGGCCATTTGTTGGGCTGTTTGATAAAAAGACTGATCCTCTCGCACAAACGACCACATGAGCATGGTCACAGGTCCGGTTAACATGCCCTTAACCGGTTTTTTTGTTAAGGATTGTGCATAAGAAATCCAGCGTACCGTCA
>CAZDYY010000409.1:0-1970 GCA_964509745.1 uncultured Legionella sp.
ATGCCTGGCGCAGCAGGTATTGGCGGCATTCCGGATTGGTAATGTGGCGATAGACAGCCAGAACCAGATTATTGGCAACCAGTGAGTCTGCTGTTGAGAAAAAGCCCAGGTTGCGTTTGATAATCAGGCGCTCATCTTCAGTCAGGCCTTCCGGATCATTCCATAATGCCAGATCCGCGCTCATGTTGATTTCATTGGGCATCCAGTGATTGGCACAGGCAGTTAAATATTTGTCCCAGGCCCAGGTGTACTTGAATGGCACCAGCTGGTTCAAATCAGCGCGGCAGTTGATGATCTTCTTATCATCAACATGAATACGCCCGGCACCCATTTCCAGCTCTTCAAGGCCGGTGGCGCCCAGGTGAGGGGCGCTGTTTGTATGTTCAGTCATTGTCGTTGTCATATGGTTTTCCTCTGTTTATTGGCACGCTTCACAATCCGGATCAAGGATGGAGCATACTTTGGGTTCCTCGAGTTTAACAGCATTCAATGCACCGTCAGTAACGGTAGATTTTTCCGCATTACTGGCACCCAGACTACGTAAATAATACGTTGTTTTCAGACCACGCAGCCAGGCCAGACTGTACAGGTCATCGAGTTTCTTACCGGATGGTTTGGCCATGTAAATGTTGAGAGACTGTGCCTGATC
The DNA here is from genome assembly GCA_964509745.1 of uncultured Legionella sp. GTDB lineage: Bacteria > Pseudomonadota > Gammaproteobacteria > Legionellales > Legionellaceae > DDPF01. Next base: position 650 of record CAZDYY010000409.1, read on the forward strand.
CAGCCATTTTTGTCGACGTGATGCGGCTTCAATCAGCCAGTTTGGGTCGATTTCAAATGCAGTGGCATAACGGGCCTTCAACTTCGCAGGGATGCGGCTGATGGGTTGCACGCTGCCGTTGAAGTATTTCAGGTCGTTGACCATCACCTCATCCCACAAATTCAATGCTTTCAAGTCGGCGACCAGGTAAGGATTTACGACAGTAAATTCTCCGGACAGATTCGATTTGACATACAGATTCTGATAGGTGGGCTCAATGGACTGCGACACACCGCAGATATTGGATATCGTCGCAGTGGGCGCAATGGCCATCAGATTGGAGTTGCGAATGCCCTGGGTGCGGACCTTGACGCGCAGTGTTTCCCAATCCAGTGTTTGTGATTTGTCCTGATCGAGGTGCTTGCCACGGGCTTGTTGCAGCAGGCTAATCGAGTCGATGGGCAGAATTCCCTTGCTCCATAATGATCCTTCATAGCTTGAGTATTTGCCGCGCTCACTCGCCAGATCACATGATGCATCAATCGCATAGTAGCTGATTAGCTCCATGGATTTATCGGCAAAGTTGACCGCTGCCTGGGAGGTGTAGTCAATACCGAGAGCATACAAGGCGTCCTGAAAGCCCATGATACCCAGTCCGATGGGACGATGTTTCAGGTTGGAGTTGCGTGCCTGGGGTACGGAGTAGTAGTTAATATCAATCACGTTATCCAGCATGCGGATCGCCGTGGTGACCGTGCGCTTTAACTTGGCCTCATCCAGTTTGCCCTTGACGATGTGTGCCGGCAGGTTGATGCTGCCCAGATTGCACACGGCAATTTCATCTTCTGACGTATTGAGCGTGATTTCAGTACACAGGTTTGAGCTGTGAACAACACCGGCATGCTGTTGTGGCGAGCGCAGGTTGCATGCGTCCTTGAACGTGAGCCAGGGGTGGCCTGTTTCAAACAGCATGGACAGCATTTTGCGCCATAATTTCACTGCAGGCACGGTTTTGGCGTTGGTGATGTCACCCTGACGGGCTTTTTCTTCAAAGCCCAGATACAACGTTTCAAATGCCTTGCCATAGCTGTCGTGCAGACCTGGAACATCATTGGGGGAGAAAAGGGTCCAGTCTCCGTCTGCCTTGACGCGCTCCATGAACAAATCCGGAATCCATAACGCGGTGTTCATGTCGTGTGTGCGACGACGATCATCACCGGTGTTTTTACGCAATTCCAGAAACTCTTCCACGTCACGGTGCCAGCATTCAAGGTAGGCACAGACAGCACCATTGCGTTTGCCACCCTGATTAACGGCAACGGCTGTGGCATCGGCAACGTTC
>CAZDYY010000410.1:0-1969 GCA_964509745.1 uncultured Legionella sp.
CGGGCAAAACAGTATTTCCCAGCACCAGCGACAACTGGCAGGTGCTCTGATCAATGTGTTCAAACTGGATTTAACCAATATTCGCTTACATGAAAATTTACAGGAACAATCCATCCGTGACGCATTGACCGGTTTATATAACCGCCGTTATCTGGATGAAACACTTCCACGGGAATTACAGCGTGCCACAAGAGAGAAATCTTCCATTATGGTGGCCATGATGGATGTCGATTTATTCAAACAGATTAATGATAATTTTGGACATAACGCGGGTGACGAAGTACTTAAATTTATTGGCCGGATCCTGAAAGAAAACACCCGCGAAAGTGACATAGCCTGCCGTTTTGGCGGCGATGAATTTATTCTGGCATTCATCAATTCAAATATGACCTCAGCCTTACCCCGGGTAAAAATTATCCGTGAAAAAATTATATCGGCCCAGCTGGAGATTGGAAACCAGACCCTGCCCCCCATCACCCTGTCCATAGGACTGTCAGAAAGCCCGGCACATGGAAGCAAACTGGAAGATTTGATGCGTTCGGCTGATGAGGCGCTTTATCTTGCCAAACAAAATGGCAGAAATCGCGTGGAGATGGCAAAAAATGAATAAGCAGGAAGAAAAAATACTCATCGAAAAAACCAACTTGTTATACAAGAATTTGCGTATCAGTGTTCCTGCCAATGTGCTCTGTGCAACACTGGTAACCGTCAGCGAATTTCTGATCTCGCATGCTGCTTTATTTCTATACTGGTATACCGCAGTGGTGATTATCTCCATCATCAGGCTTGGGTTGCTGTATATTTACTACCCTTATTCCAAAAATTATTCAGCAGCATCCGTTTATTACATTATCACAACCCTCTTCTCAGCATCGCTATGGGGTCTTGCAGGTTCAGTTTTCATGCCGACATCCTCCTTGTATGAACAGATGATTGTCATTATCATCCTTGCCGGGGTTACGGCGGGAGGAGTCCAGGCATTACAAGCCAGTTTTATCACATGCCTGCTCTATATCACCATCAGCATTTCTCCTTTATGCGTCTGGTTATTCTTACAACATGATATTCCCCACTATACCCTGGGTAGTTCCGTCGTTATTTATTATATTTTCATACTGCTGATTGCCAGAGACGGATCAAGGACACTGAATGAAATCGTTAATCTTCGCTACAAAAACATGGATTTAATTGACAACTTGTCCGATAAAAACAAAACATTACAGGAATCATTTCAAGCTATACAGGATGATGAACAAACATTACGTCAAATTTTTCAAAATGCCCCTGTTGGCATGGCCATCATTACCCCGGATGAACAATGGATTCAAATTAATCATGCGTTATGTAAATTGACTGGATACAGTCAAACTGAACTTGAGAAAATAACATTGTCCGACATTGTATCTCCTGATGACATGAAGGCCTATCAAGAAAGCAAAATGCAGTTACTGCAAGGCCGGTACGAACTCACCCGGATAAAAATTCGCTGTATCCACCGTAATGAGCATTCCATCTGGGTACTCCTGCATCTGTCGTTAATGCATGATGGCAAAAACAAACCGCATTATTTTATTGTGCAAATACTGGATATTAACGAACAGGAAAAAAATGAAATCAAGATCCGCGAACTGCATGAGCAAACCAGCTTGATGCTGACGGATCTTCAACAACACGAAATTGAGACCGCCCGAATTAATAAAATGAACGATATGCTGCAAGTCTGTCGGGAAACCAATGAGGCCTATTCAATCATATCCCACACGGCACAGGAATTATTTCCCACACTGGCCGGCGGACTGGTAATGATGGATGAGCAAACTGAAACAATGACAACCATGCAGCAATGGGGTGAGGAAAAATTGTTACCCCTGAGTTTTTCCCGTGACGATTGCTGGGCAGTGCGCAAAGGCCAGTTTTATATCGTCAATGATCCAGATAAAAGTGTGAATTGCCGTCATTTTGAATCACT
>CAZDYY010000411.1:0-1967 GCA_964509745.1 uncultured Legionella sp.
ATCGTTTGTGCGCTGGGCAATTAATACAGGAGATCTCAAACTGGTCGCACATGTATTACCTTCTGCCGGCATGGAACTGGATTTACGGGCAGACGTACTCAACCTGTATCCTGAGGGCACGACATTTGAGGATTTGATTGATAATGACCCGGGTCTGGCTTTGCATCTGGCGGCCAGAAATCAGGATTCGGACTCACTGTCTGCAATACTGGACGGACTGGGAGACAAGGGCTTTGCTGCAGTGACGGAAAAAGGCCCCGGTGATCGTACACCATTGCATCTTGTTGCCAGAAATCTGGTTTGTCTGCAGGTTATGCTGGACAAGATACCCAAAGATAAAATTTTTGCAGCAGTCATGAAAAAGGACAGGAATGGCCGGTCTGTATTGTATGAGGCTTCATTGAATCCGGCGTGTCTGATTGCAATCATCGATCGCTTGCCGGAAGATAAACTGCTTGAAGCGGTGATGGAAAAGGAATACGACCATTTGCTGCTCATGCATTCTGCGGCCAGTAACAAGACGCCGGACTCCATGATTGCGATTTTGGACCGATTACCGGACGACAAGCACTTTGACGTGGTGATGCTAAAGTCATTTGGTAATACGGTGTTGCACAAGGTCGCCAGAAGAGTCGCTTCACTGACAGCGATTTTGGACAGATTGTCTGAAGATAAAATTTATGACGCGGTGATGGAGCCAGGTAAAGATAAAAAAACGACCGTACTGGATATTGCTGCCAGCAATCAGGCGTGTTTGTCAGCAATTTTAGTCAGATTGCCGGTACAGCAGTGTTTTGCGGCCATAAAATATCTTGCAGAGAGGCAGGATGCTTTGAGCTTGAATAGCCAGCTGAATGAGATAAAAGCGCTTGTGCTGGATAAAATCAACGCACTGGACAATCGCATCCCTGATCTTGAAAAATCCCGTATGGAGGCAATAAAAAGAAATATAAATAGCTCGGTTGTCATTCTTGAACTGAAAGAATATCTGTCCGAACTGGAGACTCTTTCCGGTTACCAGGCTGGGGTGGATTTTAAAACCAGGTACAGAACACAAAAAACTGCCAGTGACCCTGTGAATCATGTAACCAAACATGATTCTGACAGTGATGATGAAAGCCTGAAAAACTATTTTTAATCGCCAGTAAGCTAGCCTTCTGATTGCATGGGGAAAAACACTTTCACAATCAAACCGGTACCCTCAGGGGGTGATTCAAGTGTTACCCGTGCGTTATGCAGTGTGCAAATCTGTTGCACAATTGCCAGCCCAAGCCCGCTGCCAGGGCCTTTGTTGCCTACCACTCGGAAAAATCGTTCGAATACGCGAGATTGCAACTCATCCGGAATACCCGGGCCGTTATCGCGAACGTCCAGAACGATTTCTCGTTGTTGTCGATAAATGCGGACCATAATTTGACCATGGGGTTCGCAATAACGAATTGAATTATCGACAAGATTGCGGATTAAAATTCCAATCGCAGTAGAATTTCCGGAAAAACCCGGAATATGGGTATCTGGTGCAAACTCCAGTTCAATTTGTTTTTCTATTGCTGCGGGTGCCAGCATGGCCAATATTTCGCGTGTCACACGGGTTAGATTCACCTCATCCAGATCGTTGCTGCTGGCCGCTTCGGGAACAAGTTTATTCATGGTTAACAGCTGTTGAACAATGTGTGTGCTGCGGTTGACGCTGCTGATCAGTTTTTGCAATGCCATGTTTTTTTCATGAATGTTGTCACTGTTCAATGCAACCTGAGCCTGGGTTTTAATCGCGGCAAGCGGGGTGCGCAGTTCGTGTGCTGCGTCTGCGGTAAAGCGCTTTTCACGCTCGAAACCTTCTTTCAGGCGAAAAAATAACTTGTTCAACTCATCCACCAGTGGTTTCATCTCATCCGGTACTTCAGTAATGTTGACTTGCTCTAGATGACTGGGAGCACGGTTAGCCACTTCCTGAGCCACCCTATCGA
>CAZDYY010000412.1:0-1462 GCA_964509745.1 uncultured Legionella sp.
CATTGTTCATGTTAGCGCCCACAGCGAGCCCGTTTCTCCAGGCCGCTCTCAATGGCAACGTGGCGGCGCTCGAGCAGCTCATAGCTCACGGAGCGGACGTTCACGAGCAGGATGAATATCAGCAGTGCGCCTTGCACTTTGGTACACCACCCACATGTCTCTGCCTCGCGCTTATCTCTGCAGCTGCAATTGGCGGCGAGCTTCGCATTGTAGAGATACTATTAGCTCGCGGGATATCCCCGGATGCCAAAGATCAGGTTTGCATCTGCCCCGCTCATGTTAATCGTCAGCTTACGCTTACATGCTTCGTTTTTTTTTACATCGCGGAGTTGTTTTACTATCTCGCGATGATCTATCGAGCTGCCTCGCGCATCGTGGAGATCCACCGAGCCTATGGGCTGATCTCCTCGCTAATTCTTTCGTATCAAGGGCGGACAAGCAGCCCTTCACGTTGCAGCAAGAACCGGAAACATCGAATTGCTCAAATTACTCACAGATAAAGGTTCGTCTCGCTATGGCGCTCGCTGAATCTAACATCTCTAAAGGAGCTCACGTTAATATCCGCGACAACACGCACGAGACCCCACTGCACGTTGCTGCATGGGTACGTACCTATTCTTGATCATATTTGGCACCACATACAAGCCTCAGTCGGTCAAGTGTCTTGTATTGATCAAGTCCCGGTAGTCCAACAAGCCCGCCGTCGTTCGGGAGCTTCTAGAGCGAGGCGCCGATCCAAATATTCTCAACCAATGGAAACAGTCCCCTGAGGATCAGGCGCGCGAGTGGAAGGCAGCGGCTGTGATCGAGGTTCTACGCAATCACACCAAAGGAGGTGCGTGCGCATGATCGTGTTGCTTGCGCGTCTGTGTGCGTGCTTGTGCGCGCGCTACGTTAGTAAGCATGGCATACAAGCGCTCAGGCATCGCAGGGATGGAGCTGGTGCGCAGCGTGCCGGCAGAGCCCGAGGTAAAGCCGACACTCAGCGTAAACACTCTGAAGCAACTCGCCGCCGCGCTGCAGTCGATCCCCACCGCCGCTGCCTTCGAGGCTGCACTCGAGAACGAAGAAGATGAGGCATTCGATAGTGATACAGCCGTGACAGTGGCCCCCGCCCCCGCCCCTGCGCCTGCGCCTGCTCCTGACTTCTCAGCGCAAGTCGCGTCTATTCAGCGCCTTCGCGACGATCTCAACAAGAAGGAGAAGGAGCTCAAGGCGTGGGAGGCGCGCCTGCGGGACCGCGAGGCATCGCTCGAGCTCCGTGAGGCCGTGCTGCAGGAGCAAGAGGCGAATGCACTTACGGCGCTCAAGCAACGCAGCTCGTCGCACTTCGCACTTGACGACGCGGATATGTCGCCACTACCACAACCGCTTGAGCTGCCGCCGCCGCCGCCGCAGGAGGAACAGACAGAGGTGATTCCGTGAAGAGACGCGCATTCTACTTCACTACGAACCCAACTAG
>CAZDYY010000412.1:1472-1964 GCA_964509745.1 uncultured Legionella sp.
TGCAGCGACCTCGTAACGTGGATGCGGTGTATGGTTGCGACGATCAGCGGTGGAGGCGCATTAGATATTGAACGATGAGACCCTGATGACCATGATCGGAGGAAACAGTGACGAGGCGCGACTCAAAGGAAAGAAGCAAGAAGAACCAATTGGATCATGGTGTTTTAAAGCGCTGCCAATGCCAAAATCCGCATGGATCAAAGAATCTCGTCGATGACAGCGCGAACGAGCTTTGAGCGCGAACATCAAAGCATGCACACGAAATCATCACATCGTCAAGATGTCCATGGGCAGCAGACGGGGCAAAGGAGGGGCATTTCGCGCACGCGCCGCTTCGCGATAGCGGGCACATTCGCGCGAATGTGCCCTCCACGCGCGCAACCAGGTGTCCGGGCGACTGTCTTCGAGCCTCGCGCCACATGCCGCAGTTGAGAAAGAACTCAGCTTCTCAAACGGGAAACACAGCGGGACGGCTGACGGCACGGCCACAGC
>CAZDYY010000413.1:0-1260 GCA_964509745.1 uncultured Legionella sp.
ATCAGGAATTTCTGTTTCAAACTCTTCTTCCAAAGCCATTACCAGTTCAACAGTATCCAGTGAATCAGCACCCAGATCATCAACAAACGATGCATCATTTTTCAATTCATCTTCTTTAACACCCAGCTGCTCAACAACGATTTTACGAACTCGATCTGTTACTGTACTCATAACTTGTTTTTCCTCTTCGGTTAATAAAAATGTTAGTAAAAATTAGTTAATTATAAATATCAGGCGCTAGTTTATTCAATTATTCAAATAACGCAAGCGTGCCTAATCCATATACATGCCACCATTGACATGAATCGTTTCACCCGTAATATAGTTTGCACAATCAGACGCCAGAAAAGCAACGACGTTGGCAATATCCTCGACATGTCCGAGACGCTTCATGGGAATACGTTTCAGCATTTCATCTTTCACCATGTCGGGCAATGCTGCCGTCATGTCTGTATCAATAAATCCCGGAGCCACCACATTCACTGTAATGCCGCGACTGCCAATTTCCTGAGCCAGAGACTTGGAAAAACCAACCACACCTGCTTTGGCCGCAGTATAATTGACCTGACCGGAGTTACCGCTGGAGCCAACCACTGAACCAATGCTGATAATACGTCCCCAGCGGGCACGAAACATGGGTTTCAGGCAGGCGTTAGTCATACGGTATACTGAATTCAGGTTTGTCTCGATAACCTGGTACCACTCTTCATCATCCATACGCAGTAACAGATTATCGCGGGTAATCCCTGCGTTGTTAACAAGTATTGATGGAACCTTCTCTTCGGAAGACAGCCAGGCCATCAGGGTTGCAACACTGTCAGCGCTGGTCACATCAAGAACAACACCTTCGCCTGCCAGATTATTCTGTTGCAAGGCTGCCTTGATCGCATTAGCTCCGCCTTCTGTGGTCGCTGTACCAATAACGTATGCGCCCTGTTTTGCCAGTGTTAGTAAAATGGCATTGCCAATCCCGCGACTTGCACCGGTGACCAGTGCAATTTTACCTTGTAAATTTATCACGACTCATTCCTCATCCGGGTCAATGCGAGATCCAGACTGGATAGATCATTGACGCTAATGGCATTTATAGTTTTATCAATTCGTTTGGTCAAACCGCCCAGAACCTTTCCCGGTCCACATTCAATAACAAGATCAATTCCTTTGGCTTTCATTAACTGAACCGTCTCAACCCAGCGAACGGGTCGATGCAGTTGTTCTTTCAGAAGCAATCTTGTTTGTTCAGCTGAAGAATGGATGCTG
>CAZDYY010000413.1:1270-1963 GCA_964509745.1 uncultured Legionella sp.
AGATCAACATTGCTGATCACAGGCAATTCGGGTGTTTTAAATGGTGCACTTTGCAAGGCATCAGAGAAAATTTCGGCAGCCTCGGTCAACAGTGGGCAATGGCACGGCACGCTGACTGGAATATTGACCGCCATCCGGGCACCCATTTCATCAGCAAGCACCAGTGCTCTTTCAACTGCAGGGGTATGGCCGGCAATAACAACCTGACCTGGCGAGTTATAATTGGCCGGTGTAACCAGCGCATTCGTGGTACTGGCCTGATTGCAAACCTCCTGCACCTGATCATCAGTCAAGCCAACAATAGCCGCCATCGCGCCCTGACCCAGCGGAACAGTCTTCTGCATTAGATACCCACGGCGTGCTACCAGCTCTGCAGCATCAGGCAAACTGATGGCACCCGCAGAAACCAGCGCAGCATATTCACCCAGGCTGTGACCAGCCATCATGACCGGGCGATGTGCACCTTGCTGTTGTAATAATTGATAAACAGCCACATCCGCTGTCAGCATGGCAACCTGGGTATACTCTGTTTGATTAAGACGTTCTGCAGGCCCTTGTTGCACCAGTTGCCAAACGTCATACCCCAGGCGTTCAGATACAGATGAAAACAGGGAGGTTATCAATGGATAATCCGTTGCAAGCTCATGCAACATGCCGATGGACTGTGAACCTTGACCTGGAAAAACATACGCT
>CAZDYY010000414.1:0-1960 GCA_964509745.1 uncultured Legionella sp.
GTCACTGGGCTTGTTGACTTCGATGGTCACCGGGGTTACGTATACGCGCGCCATTATCAATGCGATATATGGTGGTCGAAACGTCAAGAAATTATCAATCGGTATTTGAAGCGAGGCTTGAATGGAATTTTTTAACCCAAATTCAAACGTGGATTTTATGGGTGCTCGTAAATGGGCGGCTGTTTTATCAATCATTATCTTTATAGGCTCTATTACCGCGCTGATTGTAAATGGCTTGAAGTGGGGACTGGATTTTACCGGTGGAACACAAATTCAGGTTGCGTACACACAGCCTGCTGATTTACAGGGTATTCGTGACAGCCTGTATAACATTGGCTTTAAAGAGGCTCAGGTCATCAGCTATGGCACATCCAAAGATGTGTTAATCAGCATTGCTCCCAGAGAAAACATGGATCAAACCGTACTGGTTGACAAGGTAATGACTGCATTGCCTGGTGCAATCAAGCAACGTGTTGATTTTGTCGGGCCTCAGGTCGGTCAGGAACTGGCCACAAAAGGCGCGCTGGCCATTGTCATTTCCCTGCTGGCCACCATGATCTATATTGCCATGCGTTTTGAATATCGCCTTGCATTCAGCTCTGCAGTCGCCTTGATTCATGACCCGGTGTTGATTCTTGGTATATTTGCCCTGTTCCACATTGAATTTGATCTGAAAGCACTGGCGGGCTTGCTCGCGGTTATTGGTTATTCGTTAAACGATACGATTGTGGTGTTTGATCGTGTGCGGGAAAACTTTATTAAAATTCGCCGTGCCACACCGATGGAAATCATGAATACCTCCATCAATCAAACCTTGTCCAGAACCATCATGACCTCGGTTTTAACCCTGTTTGTGGTGGTATCGCTGTTTATCTACGGTGGCGCAGACATTCACGGGTTTTCACTGGCGTTGATCATCGGGATTGTCGTGGGTACCTACTCATCCATCTACGTTGCCGGCGCCCTGGCGGTAGTGATGGGTCTGGACAGAAAGGATTTTCTGCCGAATCAGCGCAAGGAAATAGATGAAAGACCATAACTCGACTTTATGAAACTTTACCGAATCCCCGCGGTCTTCGCCGCAGGGATTCGGCGGCGGTTTTTCAGAAATCAGATCAAGGCGTTAATTGTGGCCTGTCATCCGGTTGATTCAAGTGACTCAAAAGCACTGCACTAACCGCAATAAGAAATACGATAACAAACCCTGCAGTATAATTAAGTAATGGGTTTTTCCTTTCTACCGGTTTATTAAAAAAAGTTCCGGGAGCAGAGGAAACATTCGTTTTATTGTTGATATTGAGTGATGATGACTCGAGAAAACGACGGCTTGGATATTTTTCAGGCAATTTATATTCACGGCCGCTGACAATTCGTTGCTCAAGATCAGCTTGAAAGTCATTAAAATCAGAATCAATCATCCATGTATTCTCATCTGATAAATATGAGACGGTTTTAAGAAAAGCATCCTTGTTTTTTTCAGAAATATAATTGTAGACATTACTCAAATACAGTGTATCAATGCATATCCCGTTAGCGTCCAAAAGGTCATGTATTTTTTTAAATACATCATGATGCAAGATGTCTGCAGTTACTACTACGATTTTATTATTCAAAACCAATCTGCGTATATACTGGTAACGCTCCTCATTTGCCAGCCAGCCTTCAGAAGTTTCCGCATGAACGTCAATTTCATGTTCAACAGATAAATCAGAATACAATGCATACCTTAGATTCGGTGAGTATTGAACAGAATGTTTCTGTTGAGCACGAGACAAATTCAAATTATCGTAATTCCACTGTTTAGCACAGGTTTTCATCATGGGAATAAATGTTGCTCTGTCTGGTGAATCAATAATGCATTTGAAGGTATGGTCAAAAAATAGTGCAACGTCTGGATTGCTGTCAAAAATAATTCCGCGTTCAGTAAGACGAATCGCTATTACATCAAGGTTATACCATC
>CAZDYY010000415.1:0-1950 GCA_964509745.1 uncultured Legionella sp.
ACCGTATAACATAATACCTGGGCGGACAATATCAAAATGCGTGTTGGGCAGAGCCATAATCGCCGCAGAATTGGCCATGCTACGCTTGATGCGGGCACCCGTGCACATTAAATCATTAAACGTTTTCAATTGCACCTGGTTTTCCGGACGGCCGGGCTCATCTGCACAGGCCAGATGCGTCATGACATGGATATCATCATCAACCCATGGGCAGGCCTGCAAGGCTTGCAACACGCCATAAACCTCGCCCGGATCAAATCCCAGTCGGTGCATGCCCGTATCCACCTTGACCCAGATTTTGATTTTAGCCGCAAGCGGTGTCGCGAGTAACCACTCAATTTGACGTTTATGATGTACAACACATTGCAATTGATGACGAACAACCAGCTCCAGTTCATCCGGAGCAAACACCCCCTGGAACAACACACACCCACTGCGACAACCCAGTGCACGCAAGGCCAGTGCCTCTTCTATACAGGCTACACCAAAAGCATCGACATGCCCGTTTAGAACAGAAACAACCAGTGGCATACCACAACCGTAGGCATTTGCCTTGACCATAGCCACAACGCTGGTGCCCGGTGCACAATGCCTCGCACGTTGTACATTATGTAACAACGCTTGCGGATCAATGTGAATAAAACCGGGTCTTGCCATATCAGTCTTCCCCCTGATAGCCGTTAAAGGCCAAATCTTCAAACCGGGTGTATTTACCCAGAAACGCCACGCGCACCCGGCCAATTGGACCATTACGTTGTTTGGCGATGATGATTTCAGCACAGCCTTTATCAGGACTGTCTTCGTTATACACTTCATCCCGATAAATAAAGCAAATCAAATCCGCGTCCTGCTCGATCGCACCCGACTCACGCAAATCCGACATCACTGGTCGCTTATCCTGACGTTGCTCAAGACTACGATTCAACTGTGACAAGGCAATCACCGGCACACTCAACTCCTTGGCCAGTGATTTCAGGCTGCGCGAAATTTCTGAAATTTCCGCAGTCCGGTTATCTGCCTTGAATCCCGCAACTTTCATCAACTGAAGATAATCCACCACAATCAGCCCAAGCTGTCCGTGCTCTTTCATCACACGCCGTGCACGCGCGCGCATTTCGGCAGGACTTAATGCCGGTGTGTCATCAATAAACATCGGCGCTTCAGACAGCATGTGTACCGCTGACGTGACACGCGGCCAGTCATCATCTTCCAGTTTACCGGTACGAATACGGTGCTGATCAATTCGCCCAAGGGAAGACATCATCCTCATGGCCAGAGAATCGGCGGGCATTTCCATTGAAAACACCAGTACAGGTTTGGCGGCCTTGATCGCGACATGCTCGGCGATGTTCATCACCAGGGTTGTTTTACCCATCGATGGACGACCGGCAACAATGATCAAATCAGACGGTTGCAATCCGGAGGTCAGATCATCCAGATCCGTCAAACCGGTAGCCATACCGGTGATGGAGTCACCACTGTGATACAGCGCATCAATTTTTTCTACTGCACGCACCAGAATAGACTTGATGGCTTCCGGGCCACCGTCACTTGCCGTTTGTTCAGCAATGGCAAATACCTTGCGCTCGGCGAAATCAAGCAACTCGGGAACATCGCGGGCACCCGGGTTATATGCCGAGTCAGCAATCGAACTGGCCACGGAAATCAATTGCCTTTGCACTGATTTTTCGCGAACAATATCCGCATAGGCTGATACGTTGGCAACACTGGGGGTATTATTGACCAGCTCAAATAAATATGCCTCGCCACCTGCATCATCAAGGCCATTGTTTGACTTCAGGGAATCCAGCAGGGTGACAACATCAAACGGCTGACTTTTACTCGCAAGGCTTGATATCGTCCTGAATAAAATACGATGTTCGGTGCGATAAAAATCTTCCTCGCACAATTTTGTACTGATCTTGTCCCAGACCTGGTTTTCAAGCAACA
>CAZDYY010000416.1:0-1199 GCA_964509745.1 uncultured Legionella sp.
GTTGGGTGCCCGATGAAGGGCCTCGGCGGAGGGGATTAATCCGGACGGGTGGGGTGATCCTGGGCAGTGGACTTTGCCGGTCGAATGAGAAAGAGTCAGTTCGCCTGGATCTCCATTATCTTTGCATGGAGACCTTGCATGTCGAAGGGCTTTTGTATGTAGTGCACCTCCTCATCTGCCAGGATGCCCCGCTTCGCTATGAAATCGGCGGAATATCCCGTCATGAAGAGGACCTTCGTGCCCGGGCGAAGGCCGGCGATACCCTTCGCCATCTCCGTGCCGTTCATCTCCGGCATGACGACGTCCGACAGGACAAGGTCGATGTGGGTCGCGGGATCCCCGCAGATGGAAAGAGCTAAATGCGGGGTTTCGGCCTGGATCACCCGGTACCCTATCTTCTCGAGCATCTGGGTTGCCATCAGCCGCAGCATGGAGTCGTCCTCGACGACGAGTACGGTCCCTGATCCTTTCAGCTCGGGCGGGGCGATTTTTGTCTCGGTCTCGGGGTCGTCCGGGAGCCTTGGGAGGTAGATCCGGAAAGAGGTCCCTTGCCCCGGTTCGCTATCGACGTCTATGAAGCCGCCGTTTTGTGTCACGATGCCGTAAACCGTGGCAAGGCCGAGACCCGTCCCTTTGCCAACCTCCTTCGTGGTGAAGAACGGCTCGAAGATGCGTTTGACCAGCTCCCGGTCCATCCCTGATCCGGTATCCTCCACGGTCAGGCAGGTGTACTCGCCGGGCCTGGCGTCGAGCCGGTAGTCGCAGAAGGTGTCGTCTATGACGGCGTTCTCCGTCTTTATGGTGAGGTTCCCGCCGCCCGGCATGGCGTCGCGGGCGTTCACAGCCAGGTTCATCAGGATCTGGTCCACCTGTGACGGATCGATCTTGACCGTCCAGAGGCTGGTGGAAGGGAGGAAGTTGAACCTGATTTCCTCCCCGATCAGCCTCCCCAGGGTCTTTTCCGTCTCGATGCAGTGGGCGTTCAGATTCACGGCCCTGGGCGAGATGATCTCCTTGCGGGAGAAAGCGAGCAGCTTGCGCACCATGTCCCGTGACCGCTCGCCGGCCTTGACGATCTCCTGGAGGTACAGGCGGAGCGGGGTCCCTTCAGGGGCTTCGATCTCGCACAGTTGCGCATACCCCAGGATGACGCTCAGCATGTTGTTGAAGTCGTGCGCCACGCCGCCTGCCAGCTGCCC
>CAZDYY010000416.1:1209-1945 GCA_964509745.1 uncultured Legionella sp.
CGATGGATTCCATCTTCTGAGCGTGCCTGAGCTGTGCCTCGATCTTCCTGTGCTCGGTGATGTCGATGCCGAAGCACAGGGTGCCGACAGTTTCGCCGTTTTCCACGATGGAGCTGTTGCGCCATGAGATGGTCCGCACCGCTCCGGCTTTGGTCACGATCTGATTCTCGAAGGCGCACCGGTTGACGCTCTCGACGGTCATCGCGGGGATGGTGCACATCTTGTAGAACGCCTCGGCGCCCATGACCGTTTCGAACCAGTTTTTCCCGAGGAGTTCCTCGGTGCCGTACCCCGTGACCTCTTCGGCGGTCCTGTTCAGCAAGGTGACGTGCCCTTTGAGATCCAGGCCGAGGATCATGACGCAGGCGGCCTGGATCAGGTTCTCGGTGTACTCCTTGGCAGATCTCAGCTGCTCCACGGCGAGCCTCGCCTCGGTTATGTTCTCGACCGCGAGCACCGTGCCGGCTATGCGCCCTTCCTCGTAAACCGGGGTGGCGCCGCAGGCGATGACGATGGTGGAGCCGTCTTTCCTGAGCAGGTCCGCCTCGAATTTCACGATCTCGGCCTCGCCGCTTGCGACCAGGTCGAGTTGTCCAAGTACCATGTCGACCGATTGCGGTGAGATCAGCTCCTCGACCCTGGTTCCGACAAGTTCCTCCGGCCGGTAGCCGCTCATCTCGGTGCAGCGGCCGTTCACCATCCCGACGTTTCCGTCAAGACCGAGGACCACCAGGAG
>CAZDYY010000417.1:0-1941 GCA_964509745.1 uncultured Legionella sp.
GCCCTTGCAGGTTCAGGGGGTGGCGCCAAAAGTTATCACCAAACGGGTGCATGCGGCGCTGGATATGGTCGGGCTGTTATCTAAAGAAAAAGTGTTGCCTGACAGTTTGTCCGGTGGTGAACAGCAGCGGGTTGGCATTGCACGGGCAGTGGTGCACAAGCCGTCTATTTTGCTGGCTGATGAGCCTACGGGTAATCTTGATAGTCAACTGGCAAAAGATATTATGGCCCTGTTTGAGCAATTAAATCAGGCCGGGGTCGGGATTCTGGTTGCGACGCATGATTTGGCATTGATTGCCAGCATGAAACACCGGATTGTCATGCTAAAAGGAGGGCGGATATGCTAGGCCTGTTACGCGAGCGTCTGGATTTTCACATCCAGGCCGGGAACAACAGTTTGCACTTCTTCCTGAAAAAGCCGTTGTCGACGTTGATGACGGTGGTGGTTATTGCCATTTCGCTAACCCTTCCGGCCTTGTTTTGGGTATTTGCCGACAACTTGCAACAATTGAGTGGTGACTGGAAACGCGGCAGCCATATTTCGCTTTATCTTGCAGCAAACACATCCCCGTCAGAACAGACCGATTTGCTGGCACAGGTACGCAGAACCCCGGGTGTCGGTGAAGCTTCGCTAAAATCGTCTGCGGACGGGCTGATGGAATTGCAGCAGCAGGAAGGCATGCAGGATATCATGAAGTACCTGCCTGAAAATCCTCTGCCGGCTGTGATTGATATCGTGCCTTCAGGGGATATGAATACCCCTGAAAAAGTGGGGCAGTTGTATCAGGCGCTGAAATCCAGTCCGCATGTGGATCAGGCCAAATTTGATATGCAGTGGATTAACCGGCTGTATACCTTGCTGGACATTGTGGACAGAATTGCCAGTGGATTGATGATGTTGCTGGCGTCGGCGGTTGTTTTGATTATTGGCAATACCTTGCGAATGGTGATTCATCATCGTCATGAAGAGATTCATGTGTTGAAGCTGATCGGTGCAAGTGATGGCTATATTATCCGTCCTTTTCTCTATCTGGGCATTTGTTACGGGTTAGCTGGCGCGTTGCTTGCCCTGGTGCTGGTGTATATCATGACCCTGAGTCTTGGGCATCTTGTGAATCAGCTGGTGGAAACATACCAGATGCATTATTCCTTTGCCGGGTTGTCGTTTTCTCAAGTATTGTTGTTGCTGCTGTCAGCCATGACACTGGGCTGGATTGGGGCGCGTTTGTCGGTCAGTTCTTTGTGCAGGTCTCACGTTGGCTAAGCTGGCTGATACAAGGCGCGTTTATTTCGCCAATCCTGAAAAAGTCAGCCGGTTTGTTAACCGCTGGGATTTGCTGTTGCTGATTCTGGTGTTTGCGGTTTTATTTTTTTCAGGCTGGGCAAGCCAGCAGATGGCTATTCCATACTCTCTTGGTGAGCCGTTGCCGATTTCGCTGGATCCGGCAAAACTGCCCTTTTATGCCCTGCGTACCGTCATGCGGATGTTTATCGCCCTGACCCTGTCGATTGTATTTACCTTTGTTGTGGGTGCGCTGGCAGCGAAGAATCGACGCGCAGAGCAAGTGATTATTCCGGCCATTGATGTGTTGCAATCAGTACCGGTCTTGAGTTTTCTGGCCATTACGATCACAGGTTTTATTCATTTGTTTCCAGGCAGCTTGCTGGGGCCTGAGTGTGCGTCTATTTTTGTTATTTTTACAGCCCAGGTCTGGAACATGGTTTTCAGTTTTTACCAGTCCCTGAAATCAGTGCCTGCGGACTTGTATGAAGTGTCGTCGATGTTTCAGCTGTCTGCCTGGCAACACTTCTGGAAGGTGGAAGTTCCCTGCACATTGCCCGGGCTGTTATGGAACATGATGATGTCGATGTCTGCCAGCTGGTTTTTTGTGGTGGTTTCCGAGGCGATTGTTGTGGCACATCAGGATATTCGTTTGCCTGG
>CAZDYY010000418.1:0-1934 GCA_964509745.1 uncultured Legionella sp.
CTCGAGCATGCGGTTCTTCTCGTCGACGAAGACCAGCTTGGGCTCGTGGGCGAGCGCCTCTGCGTTGGACATGCTGACGAAGCTGGCGATGATCACCAGATCCTGGGGTGCCACGAGCCTCGCCGCGGCGCCGTTGATGCAGATGACGCCCGAGCCGCGCTCTCCCTCGATGGCGTAGGTCTCGAAACGGCTGCCGTTGGTGACGTCCCAGATGCAGACCGCCTCGTACGGTATGATGTCGGACGCTTCCATGAGATCGAGGTCTATGGTGATGCTCCCCTCGTAGTGAAGGTCCGCGCCGGTGACCGTTGCCCTGTGGATCTTGCTCTTCAGCATCTTCCTGTCCATATCTTCTATCCCTCCCCTAGTATGCTGTTGTCTATGAGTCTTACCGGGCCGACCCGCACGGCCAGTGCGAGGAGCGTTCTCTCATCCGCATTTTCCAGCGGGAGCAGGGTGTCCTGGTCCCGGAATTCGAGGTAATCGAGCCCAGCCGCACTCTCGGCGTTTATCACGGCAAGGGCCGCCTCCCTGAGGGGGGCCACGCTCCGCTCTCCGCCTCGAAAGGCTTCCTTGGCGGCGGCTATGGAACGGGAGAGGCAGAGCGCCTGCCGGCGCTGCTCCGGGTTCAGCTTGGCGTTTCTTGAGCTCATGGCGAGCCCGTCGGCCTCGCGCACGATCGGCATCCCGACTATCTCGACGTCGAAGTTGAAGTCGCGCACCATGCGCCTGATCACCGCCAGCTGCTGAAAATCCTTCTTTCCGAACAGGGCTACCTTCGGGGCGACGATGTTGAACAGCTTGGCGACCACGGTGGTCACGCCGCGGAAATGGCCGGGCCTGCTGGCTCCGCAAAGGTGGGCGGTGATCTCTTCCACGTTCAGGTAGCTCTGGTATCCCGCAGGGTACATCTCGGCCGCGGTCGGGGCGAAAATGACGTCCACGCCCGCCTCGGCGGCTATCTCCTTGTCGCGCTCCAGGTCGCGCGGGTAACTGTCCAGGTCCTCGTTCACGCCGAACTGGGTCGGGTTGACGAAAATGCTCGCCACCACGCTCCCCTCGTGCAGGTCCCCCATGGTGGGGACCAGGGCGATCTCGCCCCGCCTTTGCCGCGCGAATTGCTGCATCTGCGCCACAGAATCAATCACTATCATTTGAAACAATGCCTCTCTTCCGGAAATGTGCCGCCCTTGACGTCGGCTATGTAGTTCGCGCACGCCTCGCCGATCAGCGGTGCCAGCTCTGCGTAGCGCTTGACGAACTTCGGCGAGTACTTGCTGCAAAGACCGAGGATGTCGTGTATCACCAGCACCTGCCCGTCGCAGTGCGGGCCGGCTCCGATGCCGATGGTCGGTATGGAGAGCTCTGCCGTGATCCTCTTGGCGAGGGTCATGGGGATACCTTCCAGCACCACGGCGAATGCACCTGCGCGCTCGACGGCGACCGCATCGGCAAAGAGCTTGTCCGCCTGTTCCTCGCCCTTCCCCTGCACCTTGAAGCCGCCCATCCTGTGCAGCGACTGCGGGGTGAGGCCGATGTGCCCGACAACCGGTATGTCCATGTCGGTGATGGCGGCAATGGTATCGGCCACCTGCGCGCCCCCTTCCAGCTTCACCGCGGCGGCGCCTCCCTCCTTGATCAGAAGGCCCGCGTTCATCCTGGCGCTCTTCAGGTCGGTCTGGTAGGAAAGAAACGGGAGGTCGGTCACCACGAACGCCTTGGGACGCGCCCGCATCACCGCCCTCGTGTGGTAGATCATGTCCTCCATGGTCACGGGGAGGGTGTTGTCGTGACCCGCGACAACGACGCCGACAGAGTCGCCGACCAGGATCATGTCGATGCCGGCACTGTCCATGATCCCGGTCATGGGGAAGTCGTAGCAGGTGAGCACCGCTATCTTTTCCCCTTCAGCCTTCATCCTCTGGAAGTCGAGG
>CAZDYY010000419.1:0-1918 GCA_964509745.1 uncultured Legionella sp.
CCGTACCCCCTGCCGGAATCCGCGAAGGCATCCCGCAGGCCGGCATCCCTGAGCGTGCCGCATACCAGGGAGGCATCAGGGGCGTTCAGGTCACCCGCCACGATCACCGGACCCCTTTCTTGAGCCAGGTATCCCGCCACCGTTTGGGCCTGGGAAAGGCGGGTTGCGACGTTGTTCTCGAAGCGCTCGATCGCCCCGGGGATATGCCCGGGATCTCTCTTCGCGTTCCTGAACGCGTTGAGGCTTCTTCGCGGGGTCTTGAAGTGGACGTTGTAGAGGGAAATCTCAGCCCTGCCCACGCGCACCTTGCAGCGCAGGAACGATTCCTTCTTCCTGCCGGAATAGGGAAGCTCATGGACTTCGGCCGCTGACAGCGGGTACCTGCTGGCGATGAGGTACTGCCCTTGGCTGCGCAGCTGCCACTTGCGGAAGTAATCGGCCAGGGGACCGGTCCCCGCGTTCACCGCGTCCTGGAACAAGACGATGTCGGGCCGGCTCCGCTCCATCTCCTCGACGAGCGGCATCAGGTCGTGCATGCCGTACTTGATGTTCCAGGTCATCACGCGAAGGGGCTTACCGGAGGCCTCGCCCTTCGCCTGCCGCGACGACCAGTGGAATCCCATGATCGGTCCCAGCACCCACAGCACGCAGAAAAGCGGCATCCAGATCAGCGGTTTATCGAACCTAAAGGTGAGAATTAGGAGAATCGCCCCGGGCACTGCCCACATCGCCTGGGGGAGGTAGAGGTTCAAGCCCCCCAGCCAGAAACGGTCGGGCCCCATCCGGTTGAAGAGGGCTGTCGCGGCGAGGATCATTGCGTAGAGGACATTCAGGATGAGCAGCCAGTTAATCGATTTCAAGAAACTCCCCCGGGTCAGCAAACATGATTAGCACGAAGCTTACGCCCCATTCCGAACGGGAACCGGCCCATCATGAGCTGGCGGAAGGTCGTAACTTCTGGGTGCCGACTAAAACGTACCCTCCCCTGGAGGGGGAGGGACAGGGTGGGGGCTCCTTCCGCTCGGCAACAGAGTTCCGGATCACTCCAATACCACGCTTTTGGTCCAGAACGAAGCCATTTCCTGGGGGAGCAGGTGCCAGTACTCCCCTTCGTACTCGGTCTTTATGTGTGTCAGCAGCTCCCGGTACAGCTCCGAAGGATACTCGTCGAACTGCGGGCGGCCGTCAAAACTCATGTAGTCGGGATGTGTTATCAAAAGCGCCATGCCTCCTTGTTTCGCGATCCAGCTGAGCTTCTCCTTCCAGATGCCGATATCCTTCTCCCTGAACAGGATGAACATGGTGAAATCCTGCGGCAGGGTGTACGGCAGCACGACGTACTCCCTCCCGGGCACCTTGGTCTGGTGTACCGGGAAGATGGTCTTCAAACCGTCGGATTGCGGCTCGAACGGGTCGGTATCGAAAGCCGATGCCTCATAGCTGATGTCCAGGCCGTGCAGCCATTCGAAGTTGTGATACACGCAGGGAGAACGGAAACCGACCGCTCCCCACTCCTTCAGGTAGCCGTTGATCTTCACGGCGTGTTCGGCGAAGGTGGCAGGCGATTCGTACAACTTCCTGTTGTGTTCCAGGCCGTGCACCCCCACCTCGAACCCATGTTCCACCAGTTTTTGGCGCAACTCGGGGGGAAGAAATTGAACGAGGAGCGGAATCCCATCTCCTGTTCCAGCGCCATGAGCTGCCCGCACCTCTCCACGCCGCGAGCCGTGTCGACGTCGTGGGTCAGTACGACCGAAAACCTCCTCCCATCGGGCCAGCCGGAAAAGCCCGGGGGGGTCCCCCCGGCATCGGGGTCTATGGGCCAGACAGCGCGGTAGAGGTTCCTTTTACTCCTCGCCACCATGCCGCGCAGCATGATCTGCAACCTGCGCGACATCAGAGGCTTAACCTGGTAATA